>JAYVOT010000389.1:0-6977 GCA_043757795.1 Chthonomonadaceae bacterium
CGCACCCTCTTCCTGACAGGAGTTGTACCAGTCCATGAACTTATGAAAGAGTTCGGGTCGATGCTTCGCCATATCGCCGAAATGGCTAAGGTCTTTCTCTTCGTAGTAACTCATTTTTAACTTTTCCTAGAATAGCGCTCATACGTGCTTGTTCATACGCCTGATAGATGCGGTCGTCAAGGATGAAATACTTCTCCTTGCCTATTTCGGATATAGGGGGAAAGGGGACGACCGATGCTACTCTACTTACGAAGAGCGACAGGCTTTGCGTTCCTTCTTCCCGGGCTTAAGATGGGAATTCCGGGAAGAAGGAGTTTTAGAATGGGTATCAGCGAATACCGATCTATGCTGTTCCGTTGAAGTAAGTCTGCACTTTTGTCCAGACGATGCCGCCTACCTGCGTTCCCATATTGATCGCTGTCGTGTTATCTTCGACGAAGTGAATCCCGCCTGTCACTCTTGAATCTGCAACTTGCGGGGCCAGCCCCGAGAAAGTGGGGAAGGAGAGGGTGAGCGGAGCGGATGGAACAAGACCCGGTTCGAGAGTAGAGCTTCCGGTGGCAAAGTTGACATTGAAGCCAAGATTGTCCCCGCCTGTATACCGTTTCATCACTTCGGCGGCGGCAGCGGTGTAGGTGCTATGCCCCGAACAAAATCCTGGAAATGCAGGAGTGACAAAAGTCGGAGATTGGAAAGTCCCGAAGTTTTCGCCTTGCAACGATACCGTTCCGACGCCGGGCCCGCCCCAGGCGCGAATCGTCTTCCCTTTGAAAGCGAGGTGGATCGCGGTCAAGGGTCGGATAGATTCATAAACTCGCTTGGTATCCCAGCAGGCGATTCCTGCATCGAAAACGGCATTGCCTACCAAGAAGAACAGTTTCACATCCTGATCCAGAGTGTAGTTGTCTCTTCCGGAAATAAAGTCCGCCAACACCATCATGTGTCCGGGAGGATTGACAGAACCGGGTCCATCCGCCCAATACTCTGTATTAAGTTTTTCTAAATCTGTAAGCGTAGCGCTTCGGTCAATGACATACTGGCATTTCGCAATGAACTCTGCAGAGCCGAATTTTGAGAGAACTTCAGTCCTTCGAAGCTGAGACCCTGAGGTGAGGGCGAAGGGAGTCACTTTGAACCAGGAGGCTCCTGCAAAGGGTTGCACAGTGAAGCCCCCATTTCCGTTCGAAACCAGCAACGGTTGCCAGTGATCCGGATCAGCAACTACGTTGGTTGCAGGGTTGTTCGTGTCAGGTGCATTCTTAGGCGCATATCCTGTGTAATCCGAATAAGTCCCGGCATGCAGGTCGCCCAGCTGATTCGAGCCGTCTGTGTGTCGGAAAGCAACTACCGCCGCCGCTACTGTATTACCGATTCCGGAAGGAGTGGTCGTATCTGTCGAGACGTCAGTCGGGTCATAGCTTAAGGAAACCATTGCTGCGTCGAAGGTCGTTTTTCTGGAAGGGAAGAGATCGACGAGGGCGCGATAGCCCGCGAATGCGACCGCCTTCTGCTTGTTGACATCGGTGCGTTCAGCTGCGGGTCGGCGTAGAGTCCCTTTCAGTTGTGTTCCGACTGCGGTCGCGTCATAAGCAGCCCAGGCGTCGAACATACAGGTGGAAATGATTCCGTGCATTCGTGCAGTGACGGGAGGGTTCGGCTTCAAAGCAATAACGGATGCGTGCGCAAGATCGGTGATCGAGCGAACAACGGACTTAGTTCCTGGGGTGTTTCCGCCGCTACTGCTGCCGCCTCCGCAACCTAGCAGTCCGACGGTGGGAGCGATCAGCGCTCCGGCAATGAATTTGCGCCGAGAAAAAGATGATGACATAAGAAATACTCCTTCGATTCGTAATATCCGAAATGGATGATGATGAGCGTAGTGCGCAGATTCTCAGGGATATAGACCGCTGATAGTCTGTCATGAGAAATAAAATTGGTGCGTTCCGTAGGTTGAAACTCCCAGATGCTCCGGAGTTGATGACCCTCGGCAAGAAGAAGCAAGCGTCTTCCGGACGCCAGACCGCCGAAAGCGGTTTTTGCAACAGGTGCAAAGCGTTTCGCGCACGAAGCGACCCTGAAGCCGAGAATTTTCCTCGTAATCAGGAAGGCCGCCGAAACCAGGAAGTTATTCCGAGGATTTTTGTCGCACGGATTTCATTTTTAAGTGGGAATGAGAGATTTCCCAGGCTAGTAATGCGACTACAGGAAGGTATTCCAGAGGACGCAACCACCAAAAATCTTTGTCTTGCCAATAGTAGAGGTAGGACAGTCCGACTGTTGCCGTTAAGAGCAAGCCTGACTTCCAGTTGAACAGACACAAGAAAGGGATCAACCAACAGACATACCAGGGATCAAGAGTTGGCGTGAGAGCCAGCACAGCCGACAATAAAACCGCCATTCGCCATAAAGTGCGTACAATACCCCCTTCCGCGGGTCCGAATGCGAGAGAAAGTCCGCGCTTTTCACGAGACGAATCGTAAATTAGATAGAGCGCAACTGCAAGCCAGATCGCAAAAACAGCTATTCGCGCCAGAGGGTTTGTCTCGAATTGAAATCCGAGATTGCGACTTGGAATCGGTCCTCCGACAGCGGCTTGAATGAGTGCGAACAGACCGTCGTTCATCTCCCAGTGTCGAGCGTAGAGCGTCATTCCAGCGAACAATCGTTCAATTCCGATGTTTGCAAACGGAAGGTAAGAAGCGATCGCCAACACTCCCCAGAGAAGCCAATCGCGAAAACGCAAACGCGCCCAGAGCGCCGGAGTCAACAGCGCCAAAATTGGCTTAATCAGTGTCGCGAGACTAAAAGCGCAACTCGCCAAACTGCGACGATCCGCCGCCAACGCCCAGAGACCTAAAACCAGAAGCGCGATTCCTGCGGCGTCGTGATGGCCGGAATTTGCAAACTCTTTCAAAACGAGCGGGTTCCATGCGTAGAGGGCAACCATTTCCGGAGGGCGTTTGATTGATCTCAACAGTCCTATTATCGCCACAATGACGACCATGTCGCAGAGCGTCGTTAGAAATTTGATTCCCCAGATTCCGTCGGGGTTCAAGAGATATCCGACGGCGAAGATCGCCTGCGAAGCGGGCGGATAGACCGCGGGAACGTCTCGAAAACCGATGCGCTCAAAAAGCGGATCGCCTTCTTGCAACCTCTCCAACTCCGGGGCTTCCGGCGCAAAGGCGTAGGGATTTCTCCCGCTTGCCGTTACTTTGCCATCCCAGCGATAGCGATAAATGTCGTCGTCAAGCAGAGGCGGAGCAGGAAGGAGAATTAGCCTCAAGAAAAGCGAAATAAGCAAGATCGTCGCGATTTTTCGATTTTCATCCGACACGCAAGAGTGCAATAGTCGCAAACCAAACAGGTAGATCGCAAACAAACCAAAGTGCAAAAGCACATATGGAATCGCCAGTTTTGAAGGAGCGACAGGCTGCAACGCCAACCACGTAAGAATGGAGCAGCCCGCCGCGCCTGTAATGAACGTAGCCCATCCGGCAACCTGATTGCGCAAGGAGGGCGACGATGCGCCCTCCAATACAGTTTCTCTCGGCGGAAGCTCTCTCTCGAATTTGCGTCTTGGTTTCAAGCGCGACATCGACTAGAAACGACCAAGTATCGAAACTCCGTAGTAGTCGGAGGGTGATTGGTTCTGATATCGAATAGCTTTGGCATAGTACAGCTCGCCTCCGACAGTTCCTACATTGAACTGCGCTCTAAAACCCCAGCGCGTCAATCCCTGCTTCAACTGAGCGAAATCTCCATTGAAACTCGGTCCCCCCAGCGTCGTGCCATGTCCGGAATCGATTGAATCCAGGAAAGTCGAAAGCGAGGCGGAACTGCCAAGTCGACCGCCAAGTTCGGCGTCCCACAACCACTGATCGGGAGCTTTGCTCGCTCGCAATTTTCCGCCCGCGCCTATCGAATAGAACAGGGGCGTTCCCGCGACTGAATCGCCTCTCAGCGCAAAGTGCGTGAGAAAATCGACGCTGTTTTCGCCGTAAGCGGTCAGTTTAGTCGTTTTGTAATTGCGAAGAGGGATAGTCGCTTCCCCTGTGCCGATCAAGACCGTATTTTTGCGGAGAGGAAAGAACTTGTTGAAGCCGATTTTCATGTCGCCAAATCCCTGTTCAGGCGCGTAGTCGGGCGAGTTCTTTGCATCCGAGTCATTGTCAACGTAGGGTATCGCAACATAAACGGAAGAGTTCTGCGTCAATCCGTACTCACTAAAGAGGGTATAAGTTCGTAGGCGGACTTCCGCCACTCTTGCATGAATTCCGTTGAACAGCCTCTCCTGAGAATATCGCTGAAAATCCGCCCGGACGCCCGCGCGAAGTTCGCCCTTTTTCAGCGATGAATATTTCCCGGAGGCGGAGGAGCCGGGTCGATAATAAGTACCGGAAGCCCGAGCGTTTTGGCTTAACATCGCCAAAAAAACCAGGGTCAGCGCCCAAATTGAGAGCTTGATTTTTGTCATGTCGTCTTCACTCATCTCCAGTTTCAGGTTCAGATTTTGCCGTGAACGGGGCTTTTCGCGTCCGGAAGGGCAGGGCGTATCTGAAAAGAGTAGCGAGAATGATCGTTCCCGCTTGAACGCTTGCAGTCAGCGATCCGGTGATCTTGGACGTTCCGATTCTACGGCGGTAGCGAACAGGGATCTCTACGACTCGCATTCTGTGTTGCGCCGCTTTGATCTGCATCTCCACCGTCCAACCGAACTTGCGATCCTGCATTTCCAGCGCTTTCAGACAGTCGAAACGAATCGCGCGGAAGGGGCCGAGGTCGGTTGATCGTTGTCCGTAGAGAATTAAGAGCAAGCGAGATGCGAGCCAATTGCCGAAGAGAGAGTGAGCGGGCAATGCGCCCTTTTCCCTGCGTCCGATTATCCGCGATCCGATTACCATGTCGGCTTGTCCGGCGATGATCGGCGCGATGAGTTCCGTCATCTCCTCCGGAAAGTCGCTGTAGTCTCCATCCAAAAACACCACGATCTCAGGGTTTTGAAGAGCTGCTGTGCCTCGAAGGCATGCGGCTCCGTACCCGCGTTCTAATTCGACAACGACACGCGCTCCTCCTCTAATTGCAGCTTTTACCGTATCATCGGAACTGCCGTTATCCACGACAATGACATCCGCTTGCAAAGAAGCGGGAATATCGGCTAGAACTTTCAGAAGAGCTTCCTCTTCATTGAGCGCTGGAATAATGACTGCAAGTCGCGGATTCTCGAATTTGACGTTGACAGCTTCGTTCACTTAGACTTTCCGACAAGCGCCCAATCGTAGGGCAGATAGCTGATCTTCCAGCGGTCGGCTTTTTCACTCAACCTGCTTTTGGAAGGCTCCCGAATGAACCGAATGATGAATTGCAACACCTCTTTTTTGCTTGTCCCGAAGTCCTTTGCGTACCACTCAAAAATTTTGGAAAGCGAAACCTCGTTATGAGCTTCGTTCACTCGCACATCAGGACCGTTGATAAAGTTTCTTGCGGCGGAATCCAGTTGCTCGTCGATAAGCGAAGACGTGTAAATATTAACTGGAGGACAGGAGATAGCGCCGCAATTGAGGGCAAAGTGGATTCGAGGGTCGGACTGTGCGACTGCGAAAGCGAGGCGAAGGTCTTTAGAGTCGAACGGAGGTCTTCGATCAGGTTCGGGAGGTCTATTCCCTCGCAAAATCCCGTGTTCGATCTCTTCTAAACTGAAAATATACCCCCCGACGTTGTAGGACGCGTTGGCGAAAAAGTTCTGCGTCTTCAAGACGCTCCCTTTCACTCGGAGAGAGACGATGCCGTCGGCGACAAGGACGTTGTAGACATTTATCCAGAAAGCGATTTTGGCGGAATCCGTTTCGATCTCTTTCAAATTCACAGATCGCAGGAGGGCGGTTTGGCGACGCAGATCGCGCCATTCCGAAGACTGTTTTAAAGTTGCGTATTCGCTTGCATTCTTCACTTCGAGGTATTTGTCTTGCAGAGGCGGCGTAGCGTCCTTCATTTTTTGAACGATCTTTGAGATCGGCAGCGCGTCGCCGGAATCGCCTTCCGCGTTCAATGCAATGGGAGGAGCCGCCTGAGACCGATATGGGAGCGAAATCGCCGCCATTGCCAGAAGCGCTAATACAATCCGCTTACAGTGTAACATCGTCGTTGAGCTTTCCTCATAGACCTCTCAAGATAATGCGATATGATAGCAGTCGAACATTAAATCACGCTTAAAACCGGGTTAAAATATTATAATCTCGCGGGGCGAAACAAATGAATTCGGATATTGAAAGCTGCCGTTTGAGGAAGGGGAGGCTTACGGACGCTAAATTCAAGGCTTGGGATTCCAGGTTTGCAAATGCAATAGCATGTTGCATCCGAAATTTTTACACGTTCGCAGACTCCCGTTCGTCCCGAATCCCATGAAATTTCCGATCTCAGCGGCGATTCACTCCGAATGCGTATTTCAAATGGCGCAAGACTCGTTTTTGGCGGTCTCGCTTAGGGAAGACGGGCGCTTCTTGCCGGGGGTTAAATCCCCTTCGTGTTCACGGACATTCATCTCTCAGTCGAGTTTTCAACGCCCGTATCTTTCCAATGCGCGAAAAGCCTATGAGTAGGAGAGCAAAGCATGACACTCATATTTGTCGAGAGTCTTGCGCCCTTCCAAAAATTCCAATTCGATCAAGAAACCAAAGCCTACCACGACGCCTCCCAACCTTTCGACCAATCGTGCCGCCGCCGCGGCGGTTCCCCCGGTTGCGAGCAGGTCGTCGATAATTAGAATTCGCTGTCCCGGCTTGATCGAGTCTGCGTGCATTTCCACCGTGTTGGTTCCGTATTCGAGATTGTAGGCTTCCGCCACCCGATTGTAAGGAAGCTTGCCGAGCTTGCGAAGCGGAATGAACCCGACCCCCAACTCAAGCGCAACGGGAGTTCCGAAGATGAATCCCCGCGCCTCTATCCCGACGACTGCATCAACTTTCTTTTCTCTCCCC
>JAYVOT010000390.1:0-6976 GCA_043757795.1 Chthonomonadaceae bacterium
CGCCTTCGCAAGCGCCGCCATCATAATGAGGAAGTTTCCGCTCTCTTCCACCGGCATTTGATCCGTTTCGTCTCGCTCTCCGCCGCCATAGACCTGTCCGTTTGCAAGCGGGTAGGTTCCCAAATCGTGCGGGGCGAACGGAAAACGCCATCGTTTCGAGGAGGAGTAGTCCAAAACCGGAGTGAGGTGCGCTTTGAGGAGCGCAGGATTGAAGAGCAGGAAGAACGGCGAACAGGGATAGATCACGTCGATCGTATTGATGCACCCGTTGCTAAAGTTCTCTTTTGAGAAGGAAAGCAGATTGCCCTGCCAATCCGCGGCGAGCGTGTGCGCCGCGTGGCACTGCCGATAAGAGAGCGCCGCGAGCTGAGCGTACTGGGCGCCGCCTGCTTTCGTCAGGTCGTTCATGATCTCATCGTCGAACTTCTTGCAACGAACTTTCAAGCTCTCATAGTCCCGCTCAGCGGCTTTCAGCAGGTCGGACGCCTCGGCTCCGTTTCTGCGCCAATAGGGTTTTAGCCTCTGATTGAGCAGTTCTATAGAATAGACCTCGTCGTAAGCGAGCAACAGGTGTCGGGAAACGGGCGTTGCACCGACTTCGCCAAGTTCGTAGGATTGCGCCGCGACGGGCCAGCGGTCATTTGCGGGGCGAGGGGCGCGCAGGTCGTCCTCATCCGGGAGCTTCCCGGTTGACGCGAATCCGCTTCTCGCTTTATTGTCCTCGCAGATGACGGCGCTCAGTCCGGAGTCGATCGGCGCCGCGATATAGAGGTAGCCCCATTCGATTCTCAGGTCGTCTCCGGCGCGATTCAGGACGGGTTGCTGATGGGATCCGAACCGGGTGAGGGCAAGGTTCCCCGCTTTGTAGCGCCCCCAGGTCACCTGTTGCGAAGGCTTGTCCACCACCCACTCCGCGGTCGTATCGAAGTAGAGCGAAACGTTGTGCTTTTTGTCGTCCAGAGCCACGACATCCCAGGTCACGTAGGTTACGGGACGCGCCAACACTTCTACATCGTCGGGAAGAAGCGGCGAGAGAAAAGTGAGTTTTATCTGAACCCCGCCGCCCTCCATCGTATAGGTGGTTCGAGTCGGCGTCAGTTGCAAGTCCGTCTGTTTCATCGCAGGGACGTCTCTCGGCATCGGAGCCATGATTCTGAAGGGCTTGCCGTCCACTCGCGCCATGCTAGTCATCGCGTTGACAGCTCCCGTCCAATGCTTCGGCCAGTCTTCCGTCAGCGTGTTCGAAGTGGAGTAGACGCTGAAATAGGGGTCATGCGTGACGAGCGGAACCGCTGGCGGGCGGAAATTAACTGACTTTTGAGCCTCTGTTTCAATTGACATAAAGAAAGTTCCTATTGCGAAAGCGGCGCCGAAAACCTTCGGCAAAATTGATTGTGAATTGTGCATAAACGAATTAAAGGCTCCCATACTATTTTCACCTATGTTCACGGACGGACTGAAGTCCGCCGCTGAAATTAAGAAGTCCGCCTGCGCGGACTCGACAATCATCGCGATTTCCAAACGTTGAGGGACCTCAATCTCCAACTCCCTTCTCCCGCGCTACGGTCAGTAGGGGGCGAGAGCGCATCGCAGTAGAGTGCGCAACACCCCTCCTTGTCAAGGAGGAGTCAGCGTTTCAGCGCCGGGGAGGTTGCAGGGCGGCATGCAAGCGCCGGCAACCTCTCATCAACACCAGCTACCCCGGAAGTTCGACGCGGCGATAGCGACGGATCAGGTCTTGAGCGACTGACGCAGGCTCCCAACCTTGAATCGAGACGGCTTTGTCTTCCAGGTCTTTGTAGACTCCGAAGAAGTGAATGATCTCGCGAAGGCGGTGAGGGGAGACATCGCTCAACTGAGTCACCTGCTCGAAGCGCGGGTCGTGAACGGAGACGCTCAGGATTTTGTCGTCCTGTCCTTTGTCGTCCGCCATTTTCAGCACTCCGACAGGTCGCGCCAAAAGAACGCACCCGGTAAAAGTAGGTTGCGTGGAAAGTATTAGGATATCGAGCGGGTCGCCGTCTTCAAAAAGCGTTCCAGGAATAAAACCGTATTCGCAAGGGTAGTAGAGCGGGGAGTAGAGGACTCTGTCGAGGCGAAAGACGCCTAACTCTTCATCAAATTCGTACTTGTTGCTGCTGCCGCGCGGGATTTCCACAACGACATTGACCTCTTCAGGCATATTTGCGCCCGTGGGGATTCGAACGTAGTCCATTAAAACTCCTGTCTCTTTCCTGCTGTTTCGCCTCCCGACCTGAGGAAGTTGGAGTAGTATAGACTCATGGGCGGAGTTTCGTCAAGCAAAGGGATTTCTCTATGTTTTAGGTTTCACTTCAAAGCGGGAATCCGATCTGTGAAAACAGACATCGTACTCCATGAAGAAATTCACCTGCCCGAGCAATAGACGTATCTCATCGGTTTGCGTCCAGGCGAACGCGAGTCTCACTGAAGCGAAGTCGCCGACTTTCCCAGACAAGACGATCCCGCGAGCGGGTATTTTTGCCGGATTGACCGAAGCGTAATCGAATTCGTTTCATTATCCCACACGAATCCAAGTTGTTGGCCAACGGAAAATGGCAGAACATTGACGGCAGCTCCCGTATCCAACAACCCCGAAACGTCAATTTCTCTGGAGTTATGAGAGAGCGTCATTGGCAAGAAAGGCATGAGGCTCATTCCCGGCCGACTCGGATCAGCATCAACGTATTGAAAACGAATTGCTTCGATCGTGCAGATTGCGCCTTGTCTTGCTCCAGAAGCTGCATGAGAGATGCGGCGGCGGAGTGAGCTTCATACGGAGACCAAACGGGATATTCGCTCTCCGAAAACGGCTCTTCATGTGCAAGTTCCGCTAATAACTCTTGCACGATCCAAAACTTTTCTCGTCGGGGCAAAGCATGTATTGAAGGCATTAAATCAGTAGCGGACATAGCGACAACCTCCCTAAAAAAAGCGTTCCCTCGGTACTGCAAGTTGTGTTCCAAATAGGACGAGAATAGCGTAGTATAGACTCATGGGCGGAGTTTCGTCAAGCCGACTCCTAAACCTTAGCAACTCATGAATCGCAACGATTTAATGTCGTTCCACGACTAACCAATTTTGCGATGACTTCATAGAGAAAAGAGGCTCAAAGCAAACAACAGTGTAAAATATGTCTCTATACGAATCCGAGCCTTTGCGTAAATCCCCTAAAAGACTGTTTTCGCTTTTGAATTCCAGTGATTCTTTGCGCATTTGAGTCGCTCCCTAAACGCCTTGTGCGGATGAAGAAAACTTCGTCCAGTTTTTTTGACTGGACGAAGCTATTTGAGCCGAGAACGGAACTAGACTTTCAAATTCACATCGGAAGGTATCTTTTTGACGAAAATATCCTCTTGCTGAATCGGACGCACTTCGATCCCGAATCCGTATTCTTCGCCTAGCAGTGCGGCAGGATGGTTCGAAGCGATTCGAACCGCCTCATCAATGTCCTCCGCCTCTATAATGAAGAAGCCGCCAAGTTGTTCCTTCGTCTCGATGAAAGGTCCGTCCGTGAAGGTAGGTCGGCCGTTTTTGGGCCGAATGCATTTTGCGGTGTGCGTATTATGAAGCCCTGCCTCGGCAAGCAGCTTTCCTGTCGCGCTCAAGTTGTCGCAATGAGCGGGACATTGGCTCATCACGGCGTCTTTCGTCGCTTGCGGCAAAGCTTCGAACACCTTGTCATCGAGGTATCCAAGACACAAAAATTTGGCGCTTATATACCTGAAACATCCAATTCACTAACTGACTTGAACAATAGGCAGCGTGCCGAGCGGCGTTTCCCGTCCGGTGATGGTGTTGACAAAACCTTAAGTGGCGCGTGCCAACCGGAGGGAACGGCGACCGCAGCCTTGCGCACTACGCCATGAACAGACTGTCGCTAGAGGCGGGTAGAATGGAAAATAGAGGATAGGAGTGCTTGCAAGACATGTGGCAGGGCGTGGTATAATGAGAAAAACGACACAGAAAGGAAACGGGACAATGGAAGACATCGAACTCTCTCCCGAAGCGCAACGCGAACAGGTTGCCTTGCGAGCCGTGACAGAACGAATGCGTACCGAACGTTTGGAACTCGAAGCTCAAAACCGCATGCTCCAGTCCCTCATTGAACGGGAAGAACGGCTTACAGCACATCTTCGGGAGGTTCTCGCCGCGTCTCGCGCCGAGCGTCAGACCATAGAAGCCGAAAAATCCCGTATTTTCAGCGTTGCAGGACATTCCTGATGCGTCGCGCCTTGCGCCAATCTGTCCGTGTTCGCCAGAATTTTCGGTGTGGCTATTGCGGCGTAAGCGAAACAGATATCGGCGCGGAAATGACCGTCGACCACTTTATGCCTCGCATTCGTGGCGGCGAGGAAAGTGAGGATAATCTGATCTACAGCTGTCATGCCTGCAACGAGTTCAAAAGGGACTATTGGCATAGTGAGCAGGATTTGCGCCTTCTCCATCCGCTTTTCGATGACCTCTCCCTCCATTGCAACGAGTTAGTAAACGGCTCACTTTCCGCCCTGACCGAACGCGGCTACAATCATCTTCAAACCCTGCACCTCAACCGCCCGGAACTCATCGCATATCGCCTTGAACAGAAGGAACTCGATTTTCTGCGTCAACAGAATCAGATATTGCGCCAACAACTTGAGCTTGCCCAAAAGATAACACTCCAACTCGAAACCGAGCTGGAGCGAGACAGCTAACGAACTTCGAAGCGCATGCCGCGATCAGAACCCGAATCAAAACGCTGGAGGGCTTCGAGGCATGGCGAAATTGCAATCTATAATATCGGTCTGCCGTCTCTATTTGGATAGAATTCCAGTTCAATCATTCATATCCTTCAATTGATCATAATTCACGTCATAGAGCATGGGTTGAAAGTAGGATGGTCAAGAAAGATGTTGGATTATAGCCCGTGTCTGGAATTAAGAACTAATGCTACGCACTCCGTAGGACAAAATGTGCGGGTGTTGAAAACACCCTGCACAAATTTGAAAAGGGCTTGCCCGATGTGACGATTCCCAAAGTTGCGGGTTGGATTATCGTCCGGAGGGCTTCCCGCCGAAGGCGCTATAGCGAAGGGCTTGCCCGTCGTGACGCTTCGCGGCGTTTATCACGTCCGGAGAACGCCCATTCATTTGCCGGGTGTTTTCAACACATGGATTTGTTGGTTGCGTAACATGAATTAAGAAGTCCGCCTGCGCTGAATCCGAATTCGCCTCGCGAAGCTAGTTTCCGGAAGCCCCTCTCCTAACGAGCCTAAGCGAGTGTTCAGGAGAGGGGTTGGGGTGAGGTTTTCAACCCAACCGTCTCTCAGCGTCACACGAGATAACAATTTAAGACAGCCGCCCTACGGACTCACTAACGCGGCATCGACCGGCATGATCTCTGCAAAGATTAGCCTGCCCAGCAGTAGGGGGTCGTTCGGGGCTGCCGGACTCTGATCTGAAGAAATGTACTCATGCTCTTCGATGACGAGCCGGAACTGATCTCCGGCAGGAGGAGCGGCGAATGTCACTAGCCCTGTCCAAAGCGTGATATCCGGGAACCTGCCGGAAAGCCCGTCGAACTGAGACACAACCGTTGCAACAGACGGAGGGGCGTCGTTCCACCCGAGATCGCTCTGAATTTGGGGGTCGCGCTGTTGAACTTTTACGGTCACTCGCGTGGGATTCACGAAGAGCGTTGCGATTCCGGCGATGGCGACTTCCACTTTGGGAGCCTTCGGAGCCACTCCCGAAACAGTGACTCGAAGCGTCCTCGGGTGGAAGGGGTCGGCAGTGACGAGCGCCGCCCGGAACGGAGTCAACTGTGCGAAATCGGCAAGAACCACTCTCGAAATCTTAGCGTCCTGCAGGGCGTGAGGCTGATACCTTGTGAGCGCCAGCCTGACGAAAGGCGAGTAAGTCTCTGTTTGAAGATTGATTGTCAGGTCGGAATACCACAATTTCCGTGTCTCGTCGAAAGTCACCGGGAATCCGACGACATCCACTTTGCCGGCGTTTCCCCCAACTCTTGCATTTTGCTCTTCCAGCGTCACTCCAAAATCGGAAGACTCGAAGTCGGGGAAGTTGAAAGTTGCCGGTACGCCGCTCATATTTCCGGTTTCCCAGATAGGATCCATCCCCCACTGCGTGATGTAGGGCTTGAACTTCACTCGAGCGCCCGCATCCAAACTTCCGTTTTCAGAACTCCAGAGCGTCACTCCAAGCAACTCGCCCTCCCCGGAAGAGAACCAGGGGCGTTCCAGGTAGACCCGAAGCCCTCCGCCGAATCGAACGCTTCGCTTCATGTTCGTGTCTGTCTGGCGCTGCCACCCAAAAGTGGGAAGCACGAAGGCAGGTTCCGGCGCAACCGGGCGTTCCGATGCCGGAACATCGACAAGAATCGGCTCGCTCTCCCGACTGAAACCATTTGGAACATCCTGGGAGAAATATTCCCGGTAGCGTGATGTCGCAGTGGCGGTGTACGAAACTCGATGACGCTTCGTGTCGCCAATCTGGTGCTGAGGCGCTGCGTCGAAGAAAGTCAGCTTCTCGCCGACTTCGTCCTCAAAAAACGGGAATTGGCCCGGTTGAAGAGAGATTTCCACTGGCTGTCCGGTAAAATCCCCCTCCCTCACAAACCCGATCTGATCATGCTCCGGGTCGTAATATCCCACTCCACGTCCTCGAGTTGTTCGCAAATAGCCCTCTTTCAGTCCTGCCAGGGGAATTTCATCGACATGCGCTTTGTGGTGAGCCATAGTGGGAGCATCAAGCGAAAGATCATCCACCGGATCGCTCCATTCTGCGCTTAAATCGACTTTCGCCGTGCTTGCCCCATGCACTTTCAACGCGCCAATGAGATAAGAGTCCGTACTGCCGGGTCTGCGAAATGCAGTGACCGGCGATAGTTCCGTCGGGTCTGCGCGATCAGCAATGGGAGCTGTGAACAGCGGTTCGAAATCTGATGGGTCTGATTCGTG
>JAYVOT010000391.1:0-6971 GCA_043757795.1 Chthonomonadaceae bacterium
TCAACTCCGCCATCTGAAACGCATCACGCTTCTTGGAAAGTTCGAGAATCTTGTCCGTAATCGCCTTTCGATTCTTGATGCGCTTCGCAACCTCTTTCTCGCGGTCCGCCGGGGTGAGTTTCTGCAAATCATCAGGAAGCTGATCGGTTTTCAACTCTTTCAGCTTCACCTTGCCGTTGGCGACATCCTGGACGACGTCTTTGTCATACGCCTCGGAATTGATCGCCTTGTTAAGTGCGCGATCGGCGTTCGCCCCTGCAGGTCCATTAGACGCAAATCGCCCTTCATCGGAAAGCTGTCTCTTGTTTTTGTCTCCGCGAGACTGTTTTGCGCCGTATGCCGAATAGGTGGAGCCGATCTTTCCGCTCAAAGTTGACAGCTCAGCGTCATAAGGAGTTGAAATCGCAACTACTCCGCCGTTCTGTTCGATGGCGAAGAACTGCCCTTCGCCTCTACGGGCGATTTCCTGCCAGGCGATTTTCGCTTCCGGATCGTTGCCGCACTCGATCGCATTGACGATCATTCCCTTTTTGACGGCTTCGCCCGCAGTCGTGACGCAGTCCGGAATATTCTTGTAGTCATTGTGAGGGGGTGCGTCACCAACGAGAAAAATGATCTGAGCCGTGTTGGAAGCCTTTTGACTCCAGCCCGATTTCCTGACCCCGTCAAGCAGAGCTTGTCGAACGTTTTCCGGAGTGTCGCCTCCGCCTTCGGCTGTGTAGCTCATGAGCGTGGAGTATATCTTGTCGAGGTCGCTGTTAAGCGGCTCCACTTTCGTGACATAGGAATCGCCGAGGTCTCGATACGCGACTAACCCGACCTTTACTTTCGGATGCGACGGTGATTTCAGCACCTCATTGACGATGCTCCACACTTTCGACTTCGCTCCTTCGATCAGTCCGCCCATTGACCCCGTCGTATCGATCACAAAAACAAGTTCCAATGAAGCTTTCCCTGAAACCGAGTCTTTCGCAGCCTGTTCCGGTTTGCTTTGCGCCAAAACAAAGGACGTCGATAGCATCATCGCTAGCGTTGCGCCAACCAAATATTTTTTCATTTTCTCATCTTTCTTCAACATTTCTTTCGCCCAACGCTCAGTTAGTTACAAGACCTGTTGATTTGGTTCATCTTCGTATTGGACTGAAAGGTGAAGAAAATGGTTACTTCAATTTAGCGAGAATGCAGTCCTAAAAATCTCTAGGATTATTTCAATATATTTTTCAACTTTCGGGAACTAATTAAAAACATTCGACAGTAACTGTAAATAATTCACACATATTGAAATTGGACAATTCAGTTTTAATCCCAAATTTTTTATTCCGAATTAGACATCAACGTAGATGACACTGCAATGAGAAGAGGTTGCAGATGCATGATCCAGAACTCTTTTTGCGCCGAGTCGCGCATCATTTTGGAACGAAGTCAGGGCTGAGCCAGGATGCTATCAATGATTTTGAACAGGAGTTCCTGCTCAGAATGGTTCGTAAAGCGGGAGGGTGGCAAAAATTTTTCAGCTTCTGTGAAAACTCAAAGCCATTGATATACAAATGCGCAGTGCAGTTCTCAATTGACGCCTATCGTAAGGAGACTCTGCGTTCGATCCATGAGAAGTCGCTCGCATACTATGAAGTTTCGGCTGATAAAGAAGCTGGATCGGAGAAAGCGACAGTTCTTTGTCGTGATGTCGCTTGCAATCCAGCAGTTCGTGTTGAAATTAAAATTTTCTGGGAGGTAGTGTCCAGCGCTTTGCATTCCCTGCCAACCTTGCAAAGAGAGTGTTTTGAAAAGCATCATTTGGAAGGCGTCTCAGCGCAACAGATCGCAACGCATTTTAAGAAATCGACTCCTGCGATAGAACAAGCGCTATTCCGTGCGCGCAAAAATTTCATCAAAGCCTTGGCTGAACAAGGTTACGATAGGGCAGAATTCGCAAGCATAATTTCACCCCCCCCCCCCCGTAAAAAATATTGTAAAAATATTTTCGATCAACGTAAGTATTTGACTTTTTCAAACGGTATACAGTTGGGTAGCGATAGATTGAGTAGTTCTCTACCAATCCTAATTCATCCCAGCTGTCAACCGTTTGCTAAATACTAAGGAGACCGCGATGAATCCAAGAAGAAAAACTCTCGTCACCGCCATTTTGATCGGGTTGCTCTCATTCTCGATCGCCCTCGCCGCATTTGCAACAACTTGGCCTAGCAATTGTGGTAATGCTCCAACATATGGACCAGGGGGATCTAGTGGGGAACAGTGCAGTTCTGATTGCACAATCAATCCTTTAACTTGCGTTGATTGTGCATCGAGAAGGGGAAACATTTGTTTAGGTGAATGCGGAACGCAGTGCACCGATATGAACGATTTGAATACCTGCAGTTTTTGTTGTACACAATACAACTATGGTATCAACAACAAACCGCATTGCGCTGATCCACCAAACTGATTTCTTCCATTGTAGGCTTAGAATTCTAGTCTACATCCATTCTTAAGAATATAGGTGCTGTAAAAGTTTGGAGCAAAACGGAATTCCGAACCTTTTCTAAGTTTTTACTTAGCCTATAAAGCGTAAATCACATTCCACAAACTCGACTTAGTATGTTAATACTTTCTAAGACAGGTATTCTTACATATAATTTACACGCCCTATATTCTGAAGTTGGAAATTAAAGGATATATTTATGAGTAAAACGTTTAATATATATTTAATATTCGCTTCCACAGGAATATTTCTTGCAGGATTAGCCTATCTTTTTATAGTTCCAAAATACGATAGAAGCGAGGAATATGTTGCAAAAAAAGAAGGCTTTATATCAGTTGACGAGAGAAAACAGTACAAAGAGATTATGTTTTCCTTAGTAAAAAAAGGGGTCAAAGATGTTTCGACAAGAAGCAAAGCTTCGAAAGGCTTAAGAGAATTTTCCCCGAAAAAGAAGATAGCTCTGATCACTATGCTGTCATCTTTGCCTTACGATGCACCAAATCCAAATACACCGGAAACTAACTCTTACATTCTTAACCAAATCGCGATAGCTAAAAGGGATTCCAACCCAAATGTAAGAGATATGGCTGCTTTGCTTCTAACCAACTTCAAGGGAGAAGAAGCAGACAGTATGTTGTATTCACTCGCCGATAGCGACCCAAGCGATTTTGTACGGTCAAGAGCCAAATCAATTATCGCTAGCAGGAACAAGAAATGAACGTTCTCATCCAGAAAAACAAATGTAAATTGGGCTTTACCCTGATCGAACTCTTGGTTTGCATTGCAATCACTTCAATATTGCTTGCTATCCTCTTTCCAGTATTCTCTGTAGCTCGTGAAAAGGTGAGACAAACAACCTGTGCAAGCAATCTCTATCAGATCGGCATAGCGAACAGCCTTTATATGCAGGATTATGACGAACGCTTGCCCTATTGCGTTTCGCAATGGGTTCATGTACACAAAGGGCTATGGCAAGATTATCCGAACGTTCGTAACATTGGAGAAATCGGTGTGTTTCAAGAGTTGCTTCTTCCTTACGTAAAAAACAGGCAAGTTTATAGATGTCCTTCAGATTGGGGCAGGCCTGGTGCAACAATCACCCTCTTTCAAAGAGACGGGATATCCTATAACTACGATGAAACTGCCTGCCTGTCCGGTTGGGGGTTAGCGCAAATCGTCAAGCCGACTGAATTCAACTTCGTCTTCGACGCTCAAGATGATTGGCACACCTATCGCGGCGCTGAGATTTGGGAAACCAAAGGAAATCTGCTCTATCTAGACAACCATGTGAAATTCGGTCAATACAAAGTACCGGAGGAGTGGAGTGGACATGAAACTCAGTCCAACTGATATCGCTCTGGGGGCGTGCCTGACAGCAGCTTTCGCCTCTACCGGCTACATATTCTTTACTCACATGCGACCCGGTTCTAAACCTCCGGGTGCAGAGCCACAAATATCGATTTTGTCAGGTTCATTTTCACGTGAAGAGATTTTAGGAGTTGGTCTTCCGAGGTACGGAGTGAAAGAATCCACATGGACAGTTGCTGAGTTCGGCGACTACCAATGTCCGCCATGCAGGTTTATCGAGGAGAGAGTCCAACCCTTGTTTTCGAGTTATCCCGAGGCGAGTTATACGTTTAGGAACTACCCTTTGAGGATGCATTCAAACGCGAAACCTTCCGCACTCGCGGCTATCGCCGCTGCTAAGCAAGGAAAGTATTGGGAGATGCACGACGCCCTCTATGCAAATCAAGAAGACTTGACGCAAACAGGAATATTGAAGCTCGCTCACTCCCTGAAACTTAATATTGACAAATTTACATCCGACATGAAGCATTCCGCCAAAACGCTCAAAGACGATATGACATTTGCTGACAAGGCAAAATTATCTTTCACTCCCTCTTTCATCGTTCGTTCGCCGGAAGGCGTTGTCGCTTTGATGGACTATGCAGGGTTGGAAAAAACCCTTGCTTCCCACAAAATTGATACCAATGCGAAAAATGAAGAAGGCAGTCAAAACTGCACAGACGGTTCCGCCAACTGCAAATAGCTTTACTATCTATACTCAACCTCTAACAAATCAATCTGCGTTTGTCTTAACCTTCCAGACAAACGAAGTTATGATCTCATGTTACGCAGACCTGACGACAAAATGATTTTTTCGAGAGTTGAATATCCCCCGGCATGTTTGCGATTTTGAATCCCAGGAATAATTTCCGGTCTATGTGGCCCTTCGCGTCGTATGTCCTTCGGAAACGAGATGGACTGGCCTGCCCGTAGGACTGCCATTCCTGTGCTAGTTCGCAGGGACCGTTGCTTGTCGAAGCATAAGTCCGGACTTAAGTCTCGTGTGCGAAGCACACACGGCGGAACGCCACCCAGACCGTGACTTCAGTCATGGGACTCTAGTTATAGCGCTCTATCGTTTGCGTAACAAGTGCTATTTAAAATTACTTTATTGTTAGCCAGTTAGGGGAGGAGTCATCAACTCGTCTATTTTTTTCCACCTCTCAAAGTGCGAATCATCTCGAAACACCGGCTTGAAACCCAGTCTCAGATAGGTTTTGATCGCGGCAAAACGATGATCGTCCGTCTCCAAAACTGCGTCCTCAAGTCCGTTTGCCGCGAACTCGATGAGCGTCGCAAGCGTAACGCAGAACCCAAGCCCTTTCCCTGCATGATTCTGATCGGCTGCAACATAATGCACGTACCCGGAGCCTGGGAAAATGTCCGGTAATAGCCGACAAGAGGCGGTCGCCACGATCTCGTTTTCAATCGCGATGACAAACGTTTTAGATACGTCATGCGCCCTTGTTAGAGTGCGTCTCACCCTCTCAGAAATCCAAGTCGAGTCTTCGAACGCTTTTTCCAACAGGCTTGCAAGAGCAGGTTCGTCGGTTGCCTCGGCTACTCTCAAAACAAAATCCTGCGGGAGTTGGGGCGTCTCCGGCAGGTTGAGTAGATTTGCGCGGCGCATTAAAAGTTGGTTCAGCAACACTTTTCCCTTCGCATTAAAAATGAAAATCAATAGGCAAACAAAAATATGGCCGGATGAAAGTTCATCCGGCCATATTGATTCACGAGGACGCTTCGCCGCACGTTTGCGGATAAAGTTGAAAGTATTTCTAACTTGATTGTCTGCGATAAGTTTTCAACGCCCTGAAGCCGACTAGTTTCTGGTTCGATTCGTCCCACAGATTCAGAAAGAGAGACTTCATGCTCGTTCGTATTGTGAGCGGTTCCGCCTCACGTAGCTGAGGGATTGAGTCGTAACATGCTTGCAGGTTGTAGTTCGCGATCTTCGGGCGAAGGTGGTGCAGGTGATGCAAGCCGATGTTCCCGGTAAACCACTGCAAAATCTTCGGCAGTTTGTAGTACGAACTTCCCTCAAGAGCGGCTTTGTAGGGGTCCCAATCTTTGTGGTGCTCCCAATAGACCAGTTCAAATTGATGTTGTACGTAGAACAACCAGATACCCGCTGAACTTGCGAGAGCCATCATCGGGATTTGAATAAGCAGGTAGGTCTTCAAACCGAATGCCAACGACATAACAGTTCCGACTGCGAGCACGCCCAAGTTTGTAACGATGACGCTCTGCAACTCGCGCGGCTTGTATCCTTTGTGAGGGAAACGCTGAGCGACCAGGAAAACAAAGAGCGGGGCGATTCCAAATAGCACCAGTGGATTTCGGAACACCCGATAGACAAATTTGTTCCAGTTCGAAGAAGCCAGATACTCGTCAACTGTCAGAGTCCAAACATCCCCCACCCCGCGACGCTCAAGGTCGCCTGTGGTCGCATGATGCCCGGCGTGGTTGTGACGCCAATCTTCGAAAGCCGTGAAAGTCATTATTCCAGTAATATAGCCGAGAATTCGATTCGCATTTTTTGAAGAAAAGTAAGAACCGTGGCAACAGTCGTGGAAGAAGATGAAAATCCGGACGTTCAGTCCCGCAGCCAGAGCTACCAGGGGAAGAACATACCAATAGGAAACGTTGTGTTTAACCAGATAGATCATCAAACCCCAGAGTAGGAAATAGGGGATGAGAGTGCTAGTGAGCTGTACGAGGACTTTTGAAAGACTCGGTTTCTCGAATTTAGAGAGATTTTTACGCCAATCTGCGTGCATTTCTTGTGTTTCTTGCACTTCTACACTAGGTGAGCTTGTTGTCATATTGTACGTTTCTCCTGAAACCTGACGCTTAGTAAATTTTATGAGCAGGACGTGATGCGTCCTGTACTCGAAAACGGACAGTTAAATCCGCACTTATTTTTGATGAACTAATCCCATGTAGTTAGCAAGTAAAAGACGATTAAACCCTGCGACTTAGTTCCATAATGTAGAACTCAGTCTATTCAATTTCATATGCAATGGAGTTCACGTACTCATAAGTTCAATTGGGGTAGCTGAAATCTGAGCCGAACAAATTCACTCGGGGCTGTGAGGATGTAACAATTATACCCATTTATTCTGAAATGCCATCTATTTTTTTA
>JAYVOT010000392.1:0-1911 GCA_043757795.1 Chthonomonadaceae bacterium
CTCATGGCGTCGCTTATGTCTAAATATCCAAAACAGAGACAGAAATCAAGCCATGATCGCGCTTTTTCGCACGCTCGCTTGAGAGCGACGTTCGCCTCACTCAATCGTCTTCCAAACCCTGCATTTCTCCAAACGCCCATATTCAAATATGGTACGCTTTTCCTTGCTACAAACGTCTTCGTTTTTTCATCGATATTCTCATTAGCCCAAACCCGTCCTCCCCGTCTTCCCGTGAGAATAGTCGCCATTGCCCAGGCGCCTCGTCCAATGAAGTCGACTCTAATGACGCCCGCACAAAATGCAGCCCCGTTTCGCATTCATGTCACAGACAGGGCGACCGGGCGCGGCGTGCCGCTCGTGGAACTGCGGACCACGAACGACGTACTTTACGTCACGGACAGCGCAGGAAACGCGGCGATTCAGGAGCCTTCCTTCCTCGGAAAACGCGTTTTCTTCGCGATCAAAAGTCATGGATATGAGTTTCCGGCAGACGGCTTCGGCTATCGCGGCGTCTCGATTGTTTTGAAGGAAGGCGGCTTCGCGACGATCAAAATGGAGCGCGTCAACATTGCCGAACGGCTTTACCGGATTACGGGAGAGGGAATCTACCGGGACACAGTTCTGACAGGGGGAAAGCCTCCGATCAAACAGCCGCTCTTGAATGGCGGCGTCATGGGGCAGGACACTTTTTTCACCGCTCGTTATCAAGGCAAGCTCTACTGGTTCTGGGGAGATACGTCGCAGACAGGCTATCCGTTGGGCAATTTTCGCACTACCGGAGCCATCTCCGATTTACCGGGCGACCCTGAAAACGGCGTTGATCTTAGCTACTTCACCGATCCGGCAGGAGAAACTAGCAAAATGCTCCCGATCCCCGGCGACGGACCTGTTTGGGTCGGCGGCGTCGCAACAGTGGACAACGGCTCCAAACTAGTAGCGACTTTCACCCGCGTGCAGGGGTTGGAAAAAGCTCTGGAAAAGGGATTGGCGCTCTTTAGCGACATCAAACTTCGCTTTGACCCGATCGCAAAGTTCGATGAAAATATCCCTTCGCCTCTCTCAGGACATCCTTTCAAAGGAACTAGCGCTCGCGAGAATGCCGCCTTCGGTTCCGACACAGTTGCAAAAACTCCTTCTCCGGAGGGAGACGCTGCGAAGTGGCTGTTCGGCTCTCGAGAGGGACTTGAACCGTTGCCTTACATTCGGGTTCACCCCACCCTTGCCGCCTTGAAAGACCTGAAACAGTATGAAGCTTTCACCTGTCTAAAGAAGAGTTCCTCAGGACTTGAGGAGGTCGAGCGAAATGAAAGCGGGAAACCCGTCTACCGGTGGAGAAAAGACGCCGCTCCGCTTGCTTTCCAGAGAGTCGAAGAGCTGGTAAAAAAGGGAGACTTGCGCCCGGAAGAATCCCCGTTCCAATTCAGAGACGTTCTCACCGGAAAGCCGATTCATCCTCATACCGGCTCAGTCTATTGGAACGCTTTTCGCAAGCGCTGGATTATGATTCTGGAGGAGTGGGGCGGATCAAATTCGTTCATCGGAGAGATTTGGTTTGTTGAGGCGGACACCCCCGTCGGGCCATGGGTCTACGCTAGAAAGATTGTCACGCACGACAAATATGACTTTTACAACCCGGCGCAACATCCGGAATTTGATCGAGATGGCGGAAAACGCATCTTCTTTGAGGGAACCTACGTCAACACTTTTTCCGGCAATCCTGTTCCGACTCCCCGGTACAACTACAATCAAATCATGTATAAACTGAATTTGGAAGACGCGAGACTGGCATTGCCTGTTCCGGTCTATCGTTTGAAATCCGGCGAGCTTCTTACGGGCGAGACGTTGAATGGGCGCGGGATAGCTCCCGATATCTCGGAGATTCCGTTTTATGCGTTGCCGCCCTCTGCAAAA
>JAYVOT010000393.1:0-6965 GCA_043757795.1 Chthonomonadaceae bacterium
ATTCGTCTATAACCGTCGTAGGGAAGATATTAGCGTCTCGCGTCTCCCGGAGGTCGGTTTGCAGTTTTTGAATCTACTCGGGCATAATTCATCTGTATCAAAACAGAGAGTAGAAGGTGGCGCAGATTCTGAATTGACGCCCGCTGAAGCCCTGAGAAGACGTGTGCCGAATGCGCCTGCGCTTTTGAATCTTTCCGCCGCGCTTGGCTACGTCAAAGAGTTTCCGGCTAACGTCTCTCATGGGAGATTGGCTATTCGCGCCAACCTTGCGTCTCAACCAATTTTGATTGGCAGAAGAATTGGAATCAGGGCGGGAGTTTCGCAGTTTTTGAATGCTTACTCGAACGGCAATTTATATCACATGGTCTCGCCTGAGATCGAACTTGACTATAGTCCTACCCGCACCTCCGTATTCAATATCGCTTACAGGTACGCTTTGGACAATGGAACGACGCCTTTTGAGTTTGATCGCAGGGACATTCGACATGAGCTTCGATTGCAATACCAGGTAAGCGGTCCCTGGGCATTCGGAATTGTTTCAAAGTGGGATATAGAGCGTTCAAAGGCTTATGACACTGAAGTTTCAGTTGTTCGCAATTTCGACTGTATCCGAGCAGGCATTGCTTACAGAGCGCGTAACGAGTCAATCTCGCTTATATTTGATTTTATTCCGCCCCGGCGAGATCGCAAAGTAAGCCCGAATATGCCTGCGATGGGGAATCCGCGAAAATAAAATCTCTACGTAACATCAATCAGAACGACGATTTCGCGATAACATTGCATAGCATCAAATTAAGGGATTTTGTTTGACTGCGGCTCGAATAGCGAGAACTTGTTTGAGGAGGCTTTCCAATTGCGAAAGCGGAAGCATCGTTGCCGCATCCGAGAGCGCGGTTTCCGGATTTGGATGGACCTCGAGAAACAGGGCGTCAATTCCTACTGCGGAAGCGGCGCGGGTAAGGTGGGGAATAAATTCACGCATTCCTGAAGAAGTAGAGCCTGCGCCTCCCGGTCGCTGTACGCTATGAGTCCCATCGAATACTACCGGGTAACCGTAGGATCTTAATTGGGGTAGCGAGGTCATATCGACGACCAGAGTATTGTATCCGAACGATGCACCCCTTTCCGTCAAAAGTAGCCTCCGGTTTCCCGTTTCCTCCACTTTGTCGACAACGTATTTCATATCCCATGGAGCTAAAAACTGACCTTTTTTAACGTTGACTGCCGCTCCAGTATTCGCCGCCGCCAAAATCAGATCTGTTTGTCGTGACAAGAATGCGGGGATTTGCAAAACATCGCAGACTTCGGCAACCGGTTTGCACTGGTCGGATTCATGCACATCCGTGAGGATAGGCAGTTCGAACTTTGTTTTGATTGCATCTAGGACAAACAAACCCTTTTCCAATCCGAATCCTCTGAAAGCGGTTCCGGAGGTGCGGTTCGCTTTGTCGAAACTCGCCTTGAAAATATAGTTGATGCCAAGTTTTTGCGTGATTGTTTTGACTTCAGCTGCGATTAGATTGCATAGATCATGACTTTCGATGACGCAAGGACCTGCTATGAGGGTGAGCGTATCCTCTTCGCCCCCCACGCGAAATCCGCCTATATGAACGCTGTTCATAGCATATTCCTGTCTTGAGTTATAGATTGAGGTCGCTGAGCGACTGGGAAGATAGTATTTTGAGGGAGAGATCGTCGATTTCTTTTTCGCTCATTTCCTTCAATTTCCGTTCAATCGCAACAGGAAGGGGGTCGAATTTGAAATGAATTTGTGAAATCAACAACTCTCGTTTTCCTTTTTCCATTCCTTGCTCCATTCCTTGCTCTATGCCCTGCTCGAGACCGCGTTCAATCCCTTGTTCAAAATGCGTTTCTGCAGCCGTCTTAAACATCGTCCGTAGTTCCCTTCGATAGCGCTTATCAGTGGATAAGATTACTCGCTCGTTGAGTTCGAGTTGCTCATTCACGTCCCGCTTATTCTCGATTAATAAAAATAAGTAGTACATGGCTCTTTGCCACTCAGCGTGGGCGGAGGGCGGGAGTTGTTCTAGTCCTACTATGGCTTGATTGATGGCAACGCTAAATTCCTGAATTGGAGCGTTCGACGCTTTTAATAGATTTAGGGCTAGTGAGATGGCGGATTGGTTGTCAGCGAGTGTTTGGAGGGGCATGTCCCTCAATGCGAGCGTCAATATTTTGTATTGTGGCACAAATTCTTCCAGTTCGGAAGGAATTTTCATCAATTTTGAAAGCCTGGCAGGTTCATTCCAGACGCTTTCACCCGTATAGAGCAAAATTGGTATGATACGAGTGAGGTTAAAAATGGGACGAGGAGCGGGCAAGTCATTCCAAGTTCTTCTTTCCGTTTCCCATATTTCGCACATGTAAACCAAATACTTTTGAGCCATAAGAGAGTCAGGCTCAGACTGATGTTCCACCAGGAGGTAGATGAAGACCTCACCGACGTCTTTGTGCCGAACTCTATAAAAGATGTCAGCCTCGCGTTTATTAAGGCTTGCGGGAATAAAGGAACGATTCATGCGTTGCGCTTGAGTGAAATCCAATTTCAACGCGATATTATGATCGACTAATTCCATTAAATCGCGAAGGTTTGGGATAGATTCAAGCAACCAGATCAAACCGCGATCATTGAACTCCCTGATGACTTTTTTTCCGGGTTTTCTCATGAAGCTAAGTGTCCTTTCCTGATTTCGCTTTGATCTAGTAGCTAGAAAACAGCTGATGTAAACGGGTCAACTCCGCTTTGGCTTAGCGCTATTTCGTATCACTCTTTCGAATATCGCTTCAATCTTAGGAGCTTGGCTCTCCAGCGAAAAGTTCTTACGTGCTGTCGCTCTCGCGTTTTTTGCCAGGTTAAGCGCTAAATTGCAATCCTCCAGAAGAGTTGATATCGCATTTCCAAGCGCCTGCGGGTCGCAACTAGGAACAAGCGCCGCAGTTTCGCAATCCTTCAAGCACTCCGGAACTCCGCCCACGCTTGTCGCGACAATCGGAAGTCTCGCCGCCATCGCTTCAAGAACAGCAACGGGAAACATTTCATCAAGAGATGCGAGCACGTAGAGATCTAAAGCGGACATCACCTGTGGAATGTCGCTGCGATACCCTGCCCAAATGATACGGTCTTCAACATCGAGGCGTTTTGCTTCCGATTTAATCAGTGCAGAGTACTCTTCGCCAATTTTTCGGCGAGGCGCGCCAACGACAAGCAAACGCGCTTGAGGGTTTCTCTCGAAGACGCTTTGGAGGGCGCGAATGAGGTAAAGATGCCCTTTTCGAGGGATGATATCCCCGATTATGCCAAAGAGAAAAATTTCAACTGATATTCCAAGCGATGCGCGAACCTCTTGGCGCGACTCAGGCGAGACTCCTGAGAGTCGTTCGTAATCCATGAAACCGTACACGGTCTCAATCTTACGCTGGCTGACGAAGTTGCGAGATATTTGAAATTTTTTCGTCGCATCGGAAACTGCAATCACATAATCTGCGAACATCCAGTGAAATTGAACGATGTGGGAATGAGCGGTAGCGATGCAGGGGATGCCGGAATAGAGACGCAAGAAGATCCCGAAGTTGTGAGCGCGAGTCATGTGCGTGTGCAAGACATCGATTTTTCGCTCTTTTGCTAATTGCGTGATTCGCCGGAGTTCGTCAGTTGGCAATCGGTGCATATCAGACTCGATAATCTCAACTTGAGCGTCCTTGAGCAGTCCGATCAACTTGGAGTTGTGACGACAGAGCAGAGACACGGAATGTCCCCTCTTTACAAGCTCCTTTGAAAGCAAAACGCAGTGAACGACGGCTCCGTTCACTTCTTCGCCGGACACGATCTCCATGATGTTCATGAGATCATCTCCTGCGACGTTGAAGATTTGGCAAGTGCGGAACGAACCTGAACTTTTGCTTCTTCTACAGTGATCGCTTCCATGCACTTTGCGTTCGGCAGGTGAGTGAGAGGCGAAGTTGAATCGTTTTGCGACCAGTAGCATTGTCTTACGTTGCACTGCTCGTGGCACAAATCTCGCTTTGCAAGCACATTGTTCAGTTGACACCAGGGTCCTGCATGATTGGGGTCGCTTGCGCCATAAAATGAGACTACAGGAGTTCCCAATCCGGCGGCGATATGTGTTGACCCGGTATCTCCGCAGAGATGGAGGACGCTTCCTTTTAAGAGTGCGGCTAACTCTTTTAAAGATGTTTTCCCGGCGAAATTTAGCAGACGCGATTCAAGCACAGGCGCACCGATTTCTAATGTTTGTTTTGCAGAGTCTATTATGTCCTGGCAAAACTCATATTCATTCTTCGTTCCTATCAAAATACATGGTAACGACAACTCTGCCGTCATCCATGCGACCAATTGACTGTATTTATCTTTTCCCCACATGCGAGTGGAGTTCCCTGCAGTCGGATTTATCACCGCGTATGCCGCGTCTTTTTGAATTCGAGCTTCCGAGAGCCATTTCTCAACTTGATGCGACGCTTCGTCCGGAATGTGAATCGGAAATTTCACCACAGGGTTTTCCACTCCCAGACCTCTTGCAACGTCAAGGAACCAATCGACTCGATGCAGGCTAGATTCTCTTTTAGGCAGAGCCTTCGAAATAAGGTTTGATCCGTCTTTGAGCCGCCACCATCCGAACTTATAGGCAGCCCCGGTCGAGAGGGCGAATATAGCGCTTTTGGCGTAACCTTGAAGATCAATTGTAAGATCGAATTCCTCTCGTCTCAACTGTTGAAGAAAGACCAAATATTCTCTCCAAACGGCAGGAGAGTAGAGTCTGCCTTGATTCCATTTCGATCTTGGCACGACGAAAACTTGATGCAAATAGGGGTTGCCTTGTACGATCTGTGCAGAAATCTCTTCAACTAACCAGGAGATTTCGAGATGCGGATAGGCTATCTTGAGGGCGGAGGCAATCGGAAGAGCATGCACGACATCCCCTATGGCGCTCAGGCGGATGATCAGTACACGCTTAATTCTGAACATATCTGGTAAGGGGGTGATGCTCATCGCCTAGGCATGCGCTCTCTTAGAGCCGTCATTCGCCAATGGAGGAGGTTGCGATGAGACGAGTTTACGACCGGCAAGCCGTTCCAACACAGCCACGGGCGCATTGTCGGGCAGAAGTTGAGATTTATGTGGGATGATGCATGTCTGCTCTAATGCGTATTGACCGGAAAGGGCTTTGTGCGCCACTTGATCGGTGAATGAGATCCAAGTAGAACCAGGCGGGAACACTGCCTGTTGTTTTTCTCCATCCCTCTGAAACTCCGTATTCGCCTTCAAATAGTGATGGAAACGCAACATGAACTCATCGTAGGGCGAGCGGTCAGGAAGTTTCAATCCGATTAGTCTTCCTGTTCGCTCTACTGAGCGTTTGAAGACTGATACGAAGCCGGTCACATCATGTAGGCCGGCGTCGACTGCATATTTGTTCGCGATGACCTCAAAAGAATCTGCAATACCCCAGATTCGATCTCTTGTAAGATGAATATTCGTGAAAGCTCTCAAGATTCGGCCGCCGTGCGTGGGGCGAGTAGGGAAGGCGTCCAGGTGCATCAGGTCGTTTCTGTGATGCAAGGGCAGGTCTCGCCCTTGCTCTTCTACGGGTCTGAAGCTCGCATAATCCACTTTCCAGGCGGCGGCGTATCGAGGGAAAAGCTCTGTGAGAGTTCGGACAGCGCCCGCCGAGTATTTGGAAAGAATTGAATGCAGTCTGGTCGAATCTTGCGTGTTTTCGGCATTGACTCCCGTTATTTTGTCAAGATGAGGCTTATACGCGATGTTTTTATGTGAAACGCCTGACGTTTGACGTTGCTCTCGAAGGAACGAGCAATCTTCTTCGGTTGGTATGAAAGAGGTTGGACTGAGCAACAGGATGTCTCCCTGTTCCAATTTTTTGCAGACTTCGTCTCGATAGCCGACGTCAAGTCTCGTTTGATCTATTAAGATCATATCCATTTATGCATTAACTCCTAAGCGATTGTTGTGATGTCGCCTGAATAAATTCTTTTTGAAACTTACACTTCCAATGACCGGCCTACTGTGTCGTAAAAAGCGTTCTTTACTTTTAATATTGCCAACACTTTGTCCGCTACTTCTTGAACTCCAATGGCAGTCATGCACTTCGGCTCGGTATATTGGCAATGATGCCAATCGCAACTTGATCCGCATAGATCTGTGTGCCTTATTGCATTTTGAGCCTGCCCGTAAGCGCAGATCCTATCCGCATCAGTAGGACCTATAAGGGTGATTACAGGTCGCTCCAGGGCTGCAGCAATGTGAGCGGAACCGGTATCGGAACAGATATGAACTGCGGATCTTCTCAAAACTTCGGCTAACTGTTTGAGATTAGTACGATTCGCGAGGTTTATGAAGGGTCGCTTAGAGAAAGATTTTACCCTTTCCGCAACCGCTTTGTCTGCAGTTATCAAGACGGATTTCAAAGAAGCGTTGTTGTAGAGCGAATCTATCAGCTCCCCATAGTTTTGTGCGCTCCACTCTTTGATTTTCAGGGCTGATGCCGGGTTAATGCAGACGAATTGCTCGTCATCATGTACTCCGTACTCCCGTAGCAAATTTTCTACGTACTCTTTGTCTTCTAGCGGAATGTGAAAAGGAAATTTTGGCGGTTCAATATTGGCTCCAAGAAAATGAGCTACATCCAAATACTGATCGACAATGTGTACGCTTTCCGGTCTTCGAGGAATGGCGCTTTCTAAAAAGCCGGCCGCTTCTCTCAACCAATGGTAACCGAGCCTAATTTTCGCCCCCGATGCAGTTGCGATGAGTGCGCTTTTCGTGAGTCCCTGTAGATCAAGCGTCAGATCAAAACTACGCGCTCTTACATCTTTCAATCTACTGAAATATTCACGATGAAAACGCAAGGATCGAAGGTCTTTGGATTTAATTTTTGGAAGGGTTAAAACGTTCTTGATATAAGGAT
>JAYVOT010000394.1:0-1907 GCA_043757795.1 Chthonomonadaceae bacterium
TCCTTCCTTGGTAAGTTGGAACAATACCTGAAATGGGCAACTTCTCGCTATCTTCGGACGACAGGAAGTTGTCCCTTTTATCTAAACGTCAATTATGACATTGCAACTGGACTATCAAACTGTAAGCGATGAAGTACGGAACGCATCTTCTACGGCATAATCTAAAATACGAACGTGATGTCGCAGGTTTCGAGCGGATGCTTCATGGAATCCTGATCGCTTTAGGAGGTTTATTAATGCTAAACACATACCCCCCCCCTGCCAAAACTAGAGTTTGACTATACTGGCAAGCCGTCGAAAACAAAAGCTTTTTTTTCAGACCCGCTTCTCCCCAGAAAAACCCTACGTCTGCTCCGAACTTTCATTTCGCTTTTACTGTTTTTCATCATTTCTGAAGCATGTCATGCAGGTAGCTACTCTGTCGTATACGCAGGTGGAGGATATTCAGGACTTTGGGCTTACGGTTACTTTAGCGGCAATTACTTTTCAGACTCAACCGGCACAGGAGCTTCTCCAGTCGTCTACTCAGGGATTTGCGCTTGCGATGGCGCGATCACCGCCACTTTTACCTGGGTTCCAAGTTTCCCGGGCGAAAAGCCTCCTAAGCAGGCGATTCTCATTGAGAATTGCATGGCAAGCGCTTCTGCTCAAGGTCCTCCAGGCATGTTGCATGGCACTGTCGACAATTGTCTTGGCTCGCCTGTTGTCGACACTTCCACTCCCACTTCGCTTCACAAGTCCGCTACAGGGCAGCGAATCCAACTCATTACCGATCCTGGAGCCTCAAAGACAACCACCGTTTCACCCAGCGCCAGTGCGGATGCCATACCAGGCTTTGCAGGATGTTCAGTAGATTATTCCGCCAACCTGTACGAAGTCAGACTGAACCCGGTCGGCGCGACTTTCAAAGATACGGATTGGAACATTCTCGTTGGACAGGGATGCGCTCCGACACTCACGACATCAGCGCCCAATGCAACTTTCTCGAACTGGCAATGGACAATTCCCGGAACCACTTTTCTGTCATGGGTGGTTTCTGCTGATCAGACTACAGCTACCTTAAATCCTGTTCCTCCGCCAACGCTAATGACGGCATCGCCTACAGTCCACTGGAGTGAAGCGGATACTACGGAAACGCTTTCCGTCTCTGCGCAAATCATGATCGGAACACAAACTTTTCCGATTTCAACTACTGAAAAGGTGAAAGTTGTCACTCCTGTAAGTACGTTTATGATAGATGTAGGCAAGCCGTATTTAAATACGATTAACAACGTACCTTTCATTCGAGCGCGCGACGTGATGTTTGGAGGCGGGCAAGTTGGTAGCCTGTGGACAGGAACTGTAAACAAAAATCCGATCTTTGCGGCTCAAGGTTCCGCGAGTTGGCAGTTTGTTCAGCTCCTGACTCCAAGCCGATCCTTTGAAGATTCAACTGGAGCGTTCCATACATGGATTAAAACAGAAGGACTGGATAAATCCTATCCCTACCCTTCATCTGGTCCATGGAGTGATGATGGAATGCCCTACTCAACTAGTGATTCTCCAGGCATGCCGCTCTTGTGGAATGGAACGGGTTTTGGCGGAGCAGACATGAACAGCATCTCTCTAAGGGACAAATACAAAGTTTATTTGATGTATCAACCGCCCGGAAACGGGGTAGGAGTGGAGTGGGTGCCGCTTAGGACAGCAAATTGGGACTGGACTGTCATCAAAGACAGACCTTTGCCTCCCCCTGTCTTGCCCTCTAGATGGTCGATTCTAAATGGACAGGTAGTAGGTTCAATGTCCAAAATAGATTCTATCCAAGAAACGAAACATCCGAAATGGAGTGATAACTGGAAGCTAGCGGATGTGCATTGGTGAATTGAGAAAAAGTTTATGGAGACATATGATGAACAAAACATTTC
>JAYVOT010000395.1:0-1906 GCA_043757795.1 Chthonomonadaceae bacterium
AAGCCTTCCCTTTTCGGTCTTTCCCCAGAGCGCGCGCTAGAGGTGAGTCTTTCCCCTCGCTCGAAATCAGTTTCAGCGACAGAATGTAGTACGCAATGCCGGACATCAAGAGCACGAATCCGAATAGCGCTACAGGGGCTGACGCAAACCGGTTCTCGCCCATCCAATTTGTCGCAAACGGCGAGAGCGAGAGCCAAAATAGGAGATGCAGGTTCGCCCAGAGGATGCCGCCGGTAACTTTCGTGCTAGCGTGCAACATATGGTGGTGATTATTCCAATAGATCCCTACAAACACGAAGCTCAGAGCATAGCTTAAGAAGACGGGAATCACAGACTTCAGAGATTCCAAATCCGCTCCATGAGGCGGCTTCATCTCCAAAACCATGATCGTGATAATGATAGCTATCACTCCGTCGCTGAATGCTTCGAGACGTCCCTTTCCCATTGATGATTCCCTTGTTTTCCGACTTTACGCAAACTCAAAACTAGGCTGTATGGATATTCTTTATGTGAGGTCAGTCTTAAATAAATAATTGAGTTCTGCTGTTAGATTCTAAATGCCTTCTCACATTGCGATCTCCAATCCGGATTATAGGCATTCATTCGGCAGTCCCACCAAGTTTTAAAATCTAATGACAGTGCGAATCACGTTTCCGGTTTCCATTTCATGGAAGGCTTCTTCTACCTGATCGAGCGTGATTTCCCGCGTCACCATTCTATCGAGATCGAGCCTGCCCGCGAGGTAGTGCTGCGCCATGAGCGGAAAGTCGTGCGAGGGCAATGTGTCGCCGGCGTGCGAAACGCAGAGATTGACCTTGTTCCAGTAGACTCCCGTGTCGATGTTTCCCACGTTGAGGGTGACGGAATCATCCGCTCCGGGGAATCCGATCGTGCAGGCGACACCGTTGTAGTTCACCATTCGTACCGCCTGCTCAATGCACATCATACGCCCGGTGGCTTCGTAAGCGAAATCGACTCCGCCTTCGTAGCCGGACCATTCGTCTTTCACCAGATTGCGAACCGCAGCGACCGGGTCTTCATTTCGAGCGTCCACAACGTCCGTCGCGCCGAAGTCTTTCGCCCACTGCAGTTTGACGGGGTTCACATCCACCGCGATGATCTGCTTTGCGTTCGCGATCTTCGCCCCCTGAATGACGCTCAACCCTACCCCGCCGCACCCGACGACGGCGACGCTTGCGCCTGGAAAAACTTTCGTCGTGTTGGATGTCGCCCCGACTCCCGTAATGACTCCGCATGCGATGAGGCACGCTTTCTCAAGCGGCATCCCTTCCGGCATTTTGACGGCGGCTTTGGCATTGACGACGGTGTGTGTGGCGAAAGTGCCGCATCTTAAAACCTGTGAACAGAGCGCGTTGTCTCGTTTGCGAAAGACGCTAGGCTTGGGGCGCAACGCCATGTAACAGTTGCGGGGGTTCCCGCGCCTGCAAGCGGGACATTTGTCGCAGGGGGCGCGATAGGCGATGACGACGGGATCGCCTGGCTTGAGATGAGTGACTCCCTCCCCGACTTGTTCGACGATCCCCGCGCCTTCGTGTCCCAGAACGATGGGGAACTTCATCCCGCTCCCTCGTTGCATTTTGATCGTCAAGTCCGTGTGACACACTCCGCTAGCGACGACTCGGATCATCACGTCTCCGGGACCCGGCGACTCCACCACAATCTCTTCCACCACGGCATCTTGTCCCGCCTCATTCAACAGGACGGCTCTTCCCTCTACGCTCGGCATTGTGCGGCTCCTTCAATTTAATGCTCTTAGATTCCGCTTGATTTCAGGAGTTTCCTGCTCAATTCCGAAAAGAACTTTCACATCCCGGAATTCAAAATCTCGCGAACCGCCTCATCCAGATTCATCGCTTGCCCTTGCGCATAGAGTTTTTGGAATTTA
>JAYVOT010000396.1:0-6938 GCA_043757795.1 Chthonomonadaceae bacterium
CTATTCGGATATGCTGGTTGCAAAACTCGGTCGATTTCCAGATTTGAAAGAATTTCCCCCAAAGTTGGGGGCGGCGTGGAGCGCCGGGGGCGCAATTTAAGTGAGACTCCCAATTGACGGGGCTTCAAAATCCTTAAGTTAACGCATATCGGGGTTACGGGGTGAGGTTTCCCAGAATTGGCAACGCAGGAGCGCCGGAGGCGCTTCTCGCATTTTATCCGAACGACAATAGGCGAAACGAAGATGATACCGCGGAATATATTTCCGGCTCGTCCGATCGCATGTAAAAGGAAAGCAACTATGCCCAGTCAATCAAAATTTATTCACTCCGTCTATTTCTGGTTGAATGAAGGACTGGGCGAAGCGGAAGCCATTGAGCTTAAAGACGGTTGCCTTGCGCACCTTGCCAAAATTCCGGGCGTTCTCAGGCTGTCCGTCGGCCTCCCCGCCGGGACTGAAAGAAGCGTCGTGGACAATACCTACGCAGTCGGACTGCTGGTCGAGTTTGCAGGCAAAGCCGAGCACGACGACTACCAAGTTCACCCGGATCACAAGGTATTTATCGAGATTTGCCGCCGACTGTGCAGTCGGGTTCAAGTTTACGATACGATTCTTTAAAGCGGTCAAATATGAATCGCTTCCACGAAGAATCGAATGAAAGTTTACAGGAGGTTGATAGGATGGCAAACTGCGTAAAACGTTTTTTGATGACAACGATATTGGCTCTTTGCGTTCTCTGCGCGCAACGCCCTGCACGAGCCTTTGACGACGATTACAATCAAAAGCTCAATGGCACGACTCTTCATTTTCGAGTGCGCGGCGAGAACAAATCCAATCCCTATCTCCTCCTCCTGCACGGCGGTCCGGGCTACTCCGCCTACATGTTCTATCCCTGGGGAGCTTCGCTTGAGAAGAAATTGAACGTCGTCTATCTCGATCAACGAGGGAGCGGGGGATCGGAGCGGCTGAAGTTCAAGTCGATTTTCGCGCCGAAACCGGAAGAGGTCGCGGACTACACCATCGCGAATCTGATCAAAGATATCGAGGCGGTGCGCGAGTTTCTAAAAGTCGAATCCTGGTACGTACTTGGGCACTCCTGGGGAGGAATGCTTGGTCTTGAATATGTCAGCGTCCATCCGAAAAGAACAAAAGGCTACATTCAAATGGACGGACTGCTTTCAACTCCGTTGGCGACCGCCTCGATTTGCGACGCGGCGGAGGCAAAATTTAAACCTTTTATGGAGAGCGGAGACTCTGGGAAGAAACGACAGGCGGACAGCATTTTGAAATCCGCGACGCAGATTCGAGAGTTGCCGAATAGCAATCCGCAACGATTTGTGCGCGCGTTGCAATTGGCGACGGGGCCGGCGGGACTCTACTTCGCTGGAGAACAGCAGGCAGGATTTAAGAAGTTTCAAGAGAAAATTGCGGAGGCGCTGAAGCCTTACAACACCCCGCAATCAGCGCTCATACCGGCGCAGGAACCTTCGCTCGCTCTCATTCAGACTGAAAGTTACCTCACTCGCGACGATACTCCGCTACTTGCAAAAATCATAGTTCCCGTACTTGTGCTGAATGGCAAACAGGACGGAGTCATCACGCCGAAAATCGCTGAGATCGTCCACAGGGGAATCAAAGGCTCGAAGATCGAAATAATTGAAGAATGCGGCCATTTCCCGTTCGCGGAGCAACCTGAAAAAACGACAATCGCAGTATTGAGGTTTGTTGAAGGCGGAAATTAGGCGGAACACGCATTTGGCGTCCAAAACATCCCCTCGCCGCCAACGCCAAACGACCACTTGAAAGGCGCTTCCAATTTGCTTATTGACACGCATTGTCATTTCAACCATAAAAAACTTGCCGGGGATATCCCTGCTTGCCTCGAACGCGCAGCGGACGCCGACGTGCGAAGAATGATCGTCGTGGGATTCGATCTTGAGAGCAGCGAAGAGGCGGTGCGATTGGCGGACGCTCATCCCGGAGTTCTTTTCGCCGCGATCGGCGTGCATCCCCACGACTCGAAAGACTGGAACGACGCCATGGACAGAAGACTTCGTGAACTCAGCTCGAACCCCGGCGTCGTCGCAATAGGCGAGATCGGTCTGGACTATTTTCACAACTTCTCGCCGCGTCCCCAACAGTTCGAAGCCTTCAAAATTCAGATGAGACTTGCAAAAGAGCTGAACCTTCCTGTCGTCATTCACTGTCGAGAAGCCTACGAAGACACGCTTGAAATCCTTGCTCAAGAAGGCGTGGGCGAAATAGGGGGCGTAATGCACTGTTGGGCGGGGAATTTGGAGCAGTCGAAACAGACCATTGCGCTTGGAATGGCGCTCGGCTTCGGCGGGACTCTGACCTACAATAGCGCTGAAGAGATTCGGGAAGCGGCGCGACAGTCGCCTGAAACCGCACTCCTGGTTGAGACTGACGCCCCCTTCCTGACTCCGATTCCGCATCGCGGCAAACGCAACGAACCAGCCTACTCCCGAATTGTCGCGGAAAGATTGGCGGAAATTCGAGGAATTTCTTACGAAGCTCTCGCCGCTCTCACAACTGCGAACGCAAACCGAGTCTTCCCCCGTTTGCAAAAAACAGCAAAGCTTTGAAATGACGGGAAAAATCTTCAATATGAAAGGCGTTAGGCTAAGGGTTTCGAGATGTCAACTTGGGGACTTTGTGCGAGTTGCGCCCTCTTCTTAACCTCCCCTGACGCTTCGAGTTCAGGCAACCTGCAAGAACTGCTAATTCAGATTCAGACACCTCTGCAACTCAATTTGCAATTTCGAATACTATTTTTAGACCGTTATAGATGGGAAAAACAGCCGATCCAATCAGCAATCATAGGGTTTTTTGCCCTTAACGCAACTCATTTACGCAAGCGAGGGAGCAAATCCTGCTAAATAACGTCTATAATACGTCATACCAAATGAAGGTTGGTTTCCAAATGTCAAAATCCGTATGCGCATCGGTATCATAGAAGCAATCCGCGGATAATTCTCTATGTGAAAACCAGTTCAATATTCACCTGACACTCTCTCGTTCTACAAGGAAAGTACACTATTATGCTTGAAGAATTCAAAGCGTTTTTAACCAAAACCAACGCACTCGCGCTCGCTATCGGAGTTATCATCGGAGCCGCGGCAGGAAAGGTCGTCTCGTCGCTCGTTGACAACATCCTCATGCCGGTCATTAGTTTGGCAATTCCGGGCGGCGACTGGCGCGATGCCGCGATCAGTCTTGGTCCTGCAGTAACCGATGCAGCAGGCAAAGTCTCCCAAAAATCGCTCAAATACGGATCTTTTATCGGCGCTCTCATAGATTTTCTCGTGATCAGTCTGGTCGTCTTCCTGATTGCAAGAACTCTGGTGAAGCCGGAAGTTCCCGCGCCGAGCAAGGCATGTCCTTACTGCAAAGAAGGCAACGCAGTCGACGCTTCCAAGTGCAAGGCTTGCGCTTCCGGAATCTAGTTTGAAGTATTAGCGAAAACAGTAAACGGGTCGAGCGCATTAGCGCTCGACCCGCATTTTTTAGTAATTGCACTGCTCAAACCGATGAGTGGGTCGTTTGCAGATAGGAAATTGACGCCATTGCGCCCCCAATTTCCGGGAAGAAAAGCTTGAGAACGCATTGGTCTTGACTCAACCCTTACCGAATTGAAAAATCCGGATGCTTAGAGCGGTTTGACTAACCTTAGCGGAGGGAACAGAATCGGGCGTTTCGCCGGATTGATTCCTCCGCCATAGGAGATATAGCCTGCGCCCTGACCGTCATTGTCGTTCACCAGTAGCGAAAAGCCGAATATCCCGTTGACGACAGGCTTCGTGGGAGCCAACTCCGACCAGGGTATGGAGGCTTCGTAGATCGTATGAGCGCCGTCGCGCTTTACGGCGAGTTTTGCGCCAGGAGCCTCGGATAGTTTTCCGCCTGCAAGTCTTTTTATAATGGATTGCATCAAAACATTGCCTTTAGTTGTCGGTGCGTCAGGGACGCCGAGCAGAGCGAGAGCGAACTCGTGATCTCCAATCCCATACCCCTCTTCGCCTACCTTTCCAAGTCCGCCCGGGCGCCCCGAAAACGCTGAGACAGCGAACTGCACAGAATCGCCCTTCAGCATTTCCATTTCCGGAAAAGGCGCGTAGAAGAGGTCGTCCGTCACATCGCAAGCCACATACAGAGCCTCCTCATCCCAGAGCGTATAAGCGTAAGCGGACAGATCGGACACTCCTCCCCACCCCTCCTTGTGAACCTGATCTTTGCGAATAAGACTGATAAGACTCGCTTGAGCCCACTCTGTGATGTCGCCCTTGAACGAAGGCTTACGCACGGCGTAGCGGCAATTGACAGGCGCGCCGAGCAACGCTTGCAGTGTCTTCAAGCGCACTCCGGCCATACTCACCCCGATTTGTACCGTGGTCAACCCCGTATCAAGTGAATCCGCCGCGATAGGCATTGAATATACGGTCGTTGCATTCGGCTTCAAAGTTACTGAGAGGTCCGATTTCGGCGAGTTTAAAATCGAGTCCAACTTCAAAACGATCGGGTTCGGAGTGCGGTTCTTAAGAACTATTTTCACCGACGACGCTTTAGAAGGATCGAGAATGTCTGTGCGAGGGGAATCAAGTCGGGCGCTGATCGGCGACAGGAGAAGCACGTTTGTTGAAGCACGGGCTTCGCCGCCGGATTGCAAAGTGAAGGTAATCGCTGAATCATTTGCAACGACTGGAGTTTTTATGCGAAACCTCACCGGGCGTTCCCCTCCGGGAGGAATCGGAGTGAGGGCGGCTCTCACGGGCAAGGTCGGGGGAAGACCAACTCCCGAAATGGACAGCTCCATATCGACAGGGCGAGCGACAGCGCCGGAGTTCTTGACTGTAAGATCGAAATCGATCGTTTCACCGCCGAAAGCCTGCTTTTTTACTGATTTTACCGTGATCTGAAGCGGAGAGCTTTTAATGAGCGTGAGGTCGAGAATCGTCACTCCCTTCGGTTTCAACTTAAGTAGAATTTCCTCTTGATACTCGTTTCCTTGCAGATCGGAAGCAGTTCGGGAAGCGTTGTCGCCGAGGTCGTATCGCTCGACATGAATGCCTCCTGCAACCCCATACAGACGAATCAGCGCCGACGTCTCAGAGTCCGGGAGCGTCCGCGAAGGTTCTTTCCACAGCAACAAAACTGTTCTGTTTTCACGTTTTGCCGCAATTATTCGCACTCCGGAAGCGTCTGTTGTCGCCGTGAGACGAGTTCCTTTCAGCCGATCAAGCAGCCCCATCATCTCGCCCGTGCGAGTCAGGGTTCCATCCGGCAGGAGAACGTTCTTCAAGTTAAAAACGACTCCCGAGAGCGGATTCGACGACTCAAGCGGTGCGAAATCGGTTGCTCGAAGGAAATGCGCCAGAGTCTCATTGTCCGTCGAGTCTTTGAAATCCGGCATTGACGGCAGCAGAGTAGCATCTTTTAAAACGGGCGAGATCGAAAATCGCGCCCGAATCTGTTGCACGGACTCCGCCGTCTCTTTGGGGTTCCCCTGCAAGGTCCAGGAGAAAGAGTTTACAGGAGATTTGCTTGAGGCGCAGATCGCTTCAAACTCTTTCGCCCCGCGAACTGCGTCCCCCTCGCTTAGAACAAAGCCGATAGGGCGATCCGGAGCGCCTTTTCGGATCGTCTGCGCGAAGACGGGGTAGAAAGTTTTCGCCTCTTCCGCCGTCCCCGCGAACTCCCATCGGTAGACGCTGTATGGGGTTCCTTTGCCGTATCGCTCCACGAACTGCGCGACATTCGCGCTAAAACTCTCCGCCGTCGCGCCGGGAAGGTTTCTAAAAGTCAAAATGACGCTCGAATTCAATTTGGCGAGAGCGGCAAGCGTAGCGTCGGCGCGTTCAAAAAAGGCGGGCGATCCGGCTTGATCTTCCGGAAGACCTAATCTCATGCGCGTCGCTTCCAACCGAATCCAGTTTGCAGAAGTAGAGGCGAACATTTTTGCCAGGGAGGCAGTCTGCTCCGGCGCCAGGTCGTCCGTCGCAGAGCCGAACCACCCTCTCTGCATCCCTCCGACAGGTTGATTTAACTCCACGTCAATATGAACGACATTGGACTCTTGACTTTTGGATAACGCTCCATTCAGCGTCAGCCTTCGTTTCGGAATGGCCGGGGGGAGAGGTTTGGAAAATTGAGACTGCAAAGTCTCCTGTTGAAATGCAAAGTAAGAGGGCTTCGGGCGGAGGTCGTAAGTCAATAGTCCCGAACCGATGAGACTCAACGGCTCTCCTTTTTGGAGTCGAAAATCGTTGAACGTTGAAAACAGGGACGTTTCGATGAAAGGGCGACGTCTTAATCCGTTGAAGTAGCTTTTGAGGAGTTTCGCCTGTTCGCCTCGTTGCACGATTCCGTCCGCTTGATCGGGATAGGTCGTTTGAGCGTCCCAATCGGTCAGCCAAATTTTTTTACCGGCATCGCCGTGCGAGCGTAGAATCTGAAAATACCTGTCAACCTGCTCGAATCCTCTAGTCGCGGCACCGCCCGGAAAAAGCGCTGCTGCATCGAACGATCCTCGCGCCCCGTTGGAATAGATCGATTCAAGAAAACGCAAATCTCCGGCAGGCGCTCCTCCTAACGAGACGGTTGCGGAGGGATCGCCGGACTTGATTCCTTTATAGAAAACCTTCAACATTCGGGCGTAATCAACGCCTTTTGCATCTCCCAGCGTCACGGCTGTCTGCCAGAACTGCCACCTATGAATCTTGTCTTTGTAGTGCGCTCCCAGAGCGGAAGCGAATCGCGACAGGTCACCGGAACGCGAATCAGGGATGGGAAGATCGTCTCTGTTTCCGGCTTGCCGATTTGCGCCATCCGTTTTGATAGCTGCCCAATCAGGCGTAGAAGTGACTGTCGCCGTGATGACAAACCCTTTCGAGGCGATAAACGAGACAAAACGGTCGGCG
>JAYVOT010000397.1:0-1901 GCA_043757795.1 Chthonomonadaceae bacterium
CACAAATGGCTTCCTGAAACAATGGGTAGCGGCGTCGCTTGGATCGACTATGACGGAGACGGCTATCAAGATCTATTCTTCGTGAACAGCAGAGAGTGGACCCCCGAAGAGTTGAAGAAGAGCAAATCCGTCTCGCTCACATCAAGCGGAAACGCGACTTGCAAACTGTTTCACAACAACAAAAATGGGACTTTCACGGACGTGACTGAAAAAGCTCACCTGAACATTCCTATGTACGGAATGGGAGTCTGCGTCGGGGATTATGACAATGACGGCAAGCCCGATCTCTACGTTACCGGCTTGGGCAGAAATTATCTGTTTCACAACAATGGAAACGGAACGTTTTCAGACGTCAGCGAGAAATCCGGCGTGAAAGACGCAGGTTGGAGTACTAGCGCGGCGTGGGTGGACTATGACAGGGACGGCAAACTCGACCTCGTCGTTTGCCATTATGTGGACTGGTCTCCCGCCAACGACATTCCCTTTCTTAAAAACGGTCATGCGAGCTACGGCACTCCCAATCAATATCTCGGGCAACCGCTCACGCTCTATCATAATGAAGGCAACGGACGATTTAACGAGGTCGCCCAAAAAGCGGGTCTTCGAATGCGCGGCGATGGAATCAAAGCGCAGGGCAAGTCGCTCGGAGTGGTTATCTGCGACTACGACAACGACGGACTGCCGGATATCGCCATCTCGAACGACACTGAACCGAATTACTTATTTCACAATAAAGGGAAAGGCGAATTCGAGGAGGTGGGTCAAACGTTGGGAATGGCGGTCCCGGACAACGGACAGGCGCGCGGAGCGATGGGCATTGACGCCTGCGACTATGATCGCAAGGGAAACGAGAGTATCGTCATCGGCAACTTCTCAAATCAAATGTTGACTCTTTACCACAATGAAAAAGGAAATCTCTTCCGAGATGTCGCCTCCCAATCCGGAGTCGGGCAACCTAGCCTGCTCTCGCTCTCGTTCGGATGCTTCTTTTTCGACTTGGACAACGACGGCTGGCAGGACTTATTCATTGCGAACGGACATATCGACGACGACATTCAAGAGGATCAGAAACTAGTGGAGTACGCCGAAAAACCGCTGATCTATCTTAACCTCAAAGACGGCAACTTCAAAGAGGTTTCCGCACAGACAGGAGCCCTCGGAGAAGGGAAATACGTTGCACGCGGTTGCGCCGCCGCTGACTACGACCTCAGCGGAAATGTTAGCATCGCCATGTCCTCCAATGCGGGAGTCGGGCGCCTTTTTAAGAACCCCGGAACTGCGAACCGCTCCCTACGTTTGGAGCTAGAAGGAGTTAAGAGCAACCGTAGCGCGATCGGGGCGAGAGTGACCGTCGCCACTCCTTCCGGGTCGCAACTCTACACCGTGCGCAGCGGCTCTTCTTACTGCTCACAAAGCGAACTCCCAATTACCGTAGGGCTTGGCAAAGAGGCGATGTCCGGCAAAATCAAGGTGCAATGGCCCTCCGGCGAAGTTTCCGAACTCGGCGCGCTTGAGGCGGGACAGTTTTATAGAGTAGTCGAGGGGAAAGGCGTGAGTTCGAAAACAGTCTTAGGGATCGCCCGATAAAAAACGTTCTCTCATCCTGATCAAGAATAATGTTCGATCAATGGACAAAAACCGTTAAATACGGTTTTTTGTCGTCTTAGTCAAGATCCGACACGGAATTGATAACAGCGCCACCGCTAGTAACGAAAGCTACAAATCGCATTTAACACGATCAATCGCATTCAATGCTTAAAATAGTTTTTTTCAGTTGAGTGAATATATTGTATAATATGATTGATTGTTGAACGTTGCATTCAAAAGATAGTTTGTATGTGAGCAGACCTGACGACCAAATGATTTTTTCGAGAGCGCTTTTGAATCCCATGACTAAAGTC
>JAYVOT010000398.1:0-1901 GCA_043757795.1 Chthonomonadaceae bacterium
GAGGCGAACTTCGATCTCTCTATCGGGGAGGGGGGCGAAGAAGCGGCGTTTACGCTTTTGAACGAATTTGAGAACGGCGGCAAAGGGGAAAGTTTTGAAAAGATCGACTGGGCGAAACCTGAGCTAAAGCGCTCTTTGCAGGTCGTCTTTACGACGCACAATCCTCCGACGCAAGACTATTTCAACATAGACGGCAACTTTTATGATCGCCCGCAACGCGAAGTCGCTCTCTTTTGGGACGGCACGGAGATCGTGCGCAAGTTGTCCACGATCGAGTATCGTACCGGTGCGCCGAAGCCTGTCAAAATCTTAATTTCATATGCGACTGGAGGAGCCGAAGTCTCGCTGTCAATCGCGGGCGTTGCGATCTACTCACGCTTTTTCATTGCAGAAGCGACTCCCTATGAAAGTCGTCCCGCATTCTCAGGGCGGGGCGGCGCGGTCGGCACGAAGTTGGAATTCAGCAAGATTGATATGCGTTATTCCGGAAAGATTCAGCCGCCTGAACCGCCGATGATCCTTCGCGCAGTGAACGATAAGATCCTCGATAAGGACAACTCCCGCCAATCTAGCGAGGTTCCGTTCCCTGTTGAAAATCGACGATTCGGTCGTATTATCTGCACCCTTACGCTCAGCAAGCCGGAAAAAGGATATGACCCGTGGGATCGTAAAGGCGCGATCTATCTTTATGATGAAAAAGGCGAACGATTTGAACTCCTTCGCTTCATCACTCCCTATCATCGCGGCTTCACGTGGAAAGTCGATGTCAGCGATTTTAGACCCTTGCTGACCGGAAAGAAAAAGATTGAAGCCTGGTGCGAGACATATGGGACAGGTTGGGTTTGCACGGTCGAGTTCGCTTTTTACCCCGGAAAGTCGGATCGATACGCTTTGAAAGTGCAAAACTTGTGGTCGGGGAACGCGGAAATTGGGAATCCTGACAAACCCGTAAGCGCTTTTTTCACGCCAAGAGAAGTTTTATTGGGAGTCGGGGCAAGCTCGGCGAAGCTCCGATTGACAATTACGGGGCATGGACAAGCGCCGAACGACCAGAACGCCGCTGAATTCATGCCGAACAAAAGAACAGTCTCCGTCGGCGAGACGAAGTTTGAAAACCTGCTCTGGAAAGAAGACTGTTACCTGAATCCTTGCCGCCCGCAAGGAGGAACCTGGAAATTTGATCGCGCAGGTTGGGCTCCCGGCGATGTCGTGCGCCCCTGGGAGATCGAACTGAAACAGCCTGCAAAGACCGGCAAACTCTTAAAAATCTCCTACGATACCGAACCCTATGTCAACTCGGCTCGGGGCAAAGGCGACGCCCCGCACTACTGGACTGAGTCGGTTTTGATTTCGTATGGGCGGTAGCATTTTGCATATTCCCTCCAGCGTAACCAACATGACAACTCAACAGGAAATAATCTTCAGTACCAATTGATTAAATCAAAATGAAGCATCTTCAATGCAATTCCTCTAAACAGGGGAATTTAATCCTGAATGGCGACTGGGACGGAGGCTGGGCGGTTGCCTAATAACTTTCAATTCATGAATGGCAAGTTTCAATTTATGACTATATTACTCAAAAATCAGCACGAAACAACCACCCGATTCGCCAAAAGCGGCGAGATGCAGGCAGCGATCCTCTATGGCAAAGAAGACGTGCGCGTTGAGCGCACTCGTATTCCGGAGGTCGGAAAAGGAGAAGTCCGCGTATCGATTCAAGCCGCTCTCACCTGCGGGACGGATGTCAAGGTCTATCGAAGAGGGTATCACGCGGCGATGTTGAAGCCCCCGATTCGGTTCGGGCACGAGTTCGCCGGGATTATTGAAGAGGTGGGAGACGGCGTGACGAATTGGGAGGTCGGGCGGCGTGTCGTCTCAGCAAACTCCGCGCCTTGCGACGA
>JAYVOT010000399.1:0-6923 GCA_043757795.1 Chthonomonadaceae bacterium
AACGAGAGCGATGTCTTGCTTGGCCATCTCGATTCCCAACGACTCCGCCGCTATAACGTACTCTTCACGTACTCCCAAACTCGACCCGCAGTAGACGCATAGTCTTTTCATCTCTTGGTTCAACTCTTCTAGTTCCCTCTCAAAAGTTCCAGGCGCTCCCAGTAGTCCGGGAACGTTTTGGCGACGCAATTCGGGTTTTCGATTGTGATTCCAGGAACTCTCAACCCGATGAGGGCGAAGCTCATCGCGACTCGATGGTCTTCGTAAGTTTGAATAGAGGCGGGGCGAAACTTCGTCGCGGGGTAGATAGTGAAGCCGTCCGGAAACTCCTCGACTTTCACGCCAAGTCGATTCAGTTCCGTGCAAATCGCTGAGATCCGGTCGCACTCCTGCAACCGAGAGTGTGCGATGTTTGTCACAGTGGTAGGGGAGTTCGCAAACGGAGCGATAGCGGCGAGCGTCAGACTCGTGTCGGAAATAGCGCTCATGTCCTTGTTGACGCCTCGGAGGCGCCCGCCCTCCGGTCCCTGAACGGTTAGTCCCTGATCGTCATGCGAGACCGTGCAACCCATTTCAACAAGAACCTCCGTAGCGACACGCACATCGCCTTGAAGCGAATCTGAACTAAGTCCCGGAACGGTCACTCGTCCTCCGGAAATCGCCGCCGCCGCGAAAAAATAGGAGGCGCTGGAGGCGTCCGGCTCTATTTGGTAAGCGGATTGCGCCTTATAGGACTGTCCGGTCGCGACGCGAAAGATAAGAGGAGAGGCAGTTGGAGATTGTGAATTCGATTGGGCGCTCATGGAGGCTTGAACGCCCCACTGAGCCATCATTCTGCGGGTGATGTCCACGTAAAAGGGGCGCAAACGGCCCTTGATTTCGATAGTCACGTCGCGTTTGGCATACGGGGAGATCATAAGAATAGCGGTGAGAAACTGGCTGCTAGCCTCCGTTCCGACTCGAACCGTTCCGCCGGGCAACTCCCCGAAACTCTCCACAATGAGCGGGGGCGAGCCGTTTCCCGCCTCGGATCGAGCAGAGACGCCCATGTCCGCAAGAGCGTCCAGAAGATCCGCTTGAGGGCGTTGGCGCATTCGTTCAGTGCCATCAAGTCGATAGCGCCCCTCGCCTAGAGCGCAGAGAGCCGTCAAAAAACGAGTTGAAGTTCCTGAATTTCCGATGTACAACTCAGCGGACTTCGCCGGAACTTTGCCGCCGAGACCAGCGATTCGAAGCGTTCGTCCTTCATCTTCCGCCTCCACCGAGAAGCCGAGGCGACGAAGAGAGTCGATCATGACGGCGGTATCATCCGAAGCGAGCGCGCCGCTCAGCTCAGAGGTTCCATCAGCGAGGGCAGCAAGGATCAGGGCGCGATTAGTGAGGCTTTTAGAGCCGGGAATAGGGATCGTAGCGTCAGGTACGTTGGAGAGGGGAATCATCTCCAACGTGGGAGAGAAGGTTTTTGCGGTCATCAATGCACCTTGAAAGTAACTGTTTTAGTCAAACGAGGAGTCTTTCCGATAGTCCTCAGGATGCCTGTTAAGGAGTAGAGTCCCGGTTCCAGAGTAGGATGCGGTTTTCCGTCGCTGCCAATTGCGCCGGGTTTGAAAGTTTCGGAGAAGGTGAGGAGTTTACCGGGAGCGATTTTTGCGGAGGTGATCATCATGATCGACATGCGCCCTCTAGAAAGTTGCCACAACTTCTCCGACTTCATATCTTTGCCTTTTCGGAGTTCCAAGTCAAATTTCTGACCGTCCGAAAACGAGAGTCGCGCCTCTTCCGTCCCCTTGTTTTTTACGGAAAACGTGATTTTGACAGAGTCTGAAGGCGCGTAGGTTTGTTTGTCGGTTTTCAATGCGACTTCAAGTTTCCGATTTGTCTCCATTTTCTCCATTTTTTCTTGAGGAGAGACAGGGGGCTGAGCGTTGCATGCCTGCATTCCAAAAAAAACGAGGAATGACGACAGGGGTAATGCAAATGTGCGGTTCAGTAGATTCATTTTGAAAACCTCCTTTTGAGGGTGACAGGGGGACGTCCTATCGGTTCCCCAGAGGAACTTCGGCTTTAAACCTGCATCCGGATTTGGTTGGACGACAGTTCGAACCCCGTCTTAGCGGTTTAGCAATGCTTAACAATTCATGTTACGCAAACGATAGAGCGCCATGACTAAAGTCACAATCTATGTGGCGTTCCGCCGTGCGTGCTTCGCACACGATGCTCAAGCCAGAACTATGCTAAACAAGCAACGCCCCTGCAAATTGGCACAAGATTGGCAGTCCTACTGGCGGGGTCAGTCCATCTCATGTCCGAAGGACATACGGCGCGAAGCGCCACATAGACCGTGACTTTAGTCATGGGATTCAAAAGTGCAAACATGCCGGGGATATTCAGCTCTCGAAAAAGGTCATTTTGTCGACAGGTCTGCGTAACATCAGTTGATAAATCCGGAGTCCGCGACGGCGGACTTCTTAATTCCCGACGTAGGCTTCATCCCAATGACTTCCGGATTGCGCGTTGGTGAACTCTTACATCCTAGAGTTGAACTTTAGTCCGCCTGTTCCAACTCAGGTTAACGTCATCGCCCAAATCCATGTCAATTGGGAATGGGCACGTGAAGCGACGTAGTGTAGATGTCCTCGATCGTTTTCTTCTCTTTGAGACTCTCCGCGTGTTTCGGATCAACTGCCAACGCTTTTCGATAGAGAGCTAATCCCGCGCGATACTTTACTTTTGGACCAAGCGTATTCTCTTTGAAAGTTACGAAATGTCCGTATTTGAAAGCGGCTTCCACATAAGACTTTTTGAGTTTCGCATCTTTCGGTTTCTTTTTCATAGCCGCTTCAGCAGAGCGGTAAGCTTTGTCCAGGGGGAGGAGAGATTTGTCGTCTTTAGGGGCCTCGGTAAGCGCCTGCTCGCAGGTGATCTTCGGACCTCCCGCAAACGGGGGAGGCTGTGCAAAGACAGTTGCAGACGATGCCAGTAGGACGACGCCAAGCGTCAAGGAACATAAGTTAGGTTTCAAGTTGTAATTCCTCTCAATTCGTTTATATATTTTTTCGCAAGCTCAGTTCTTCTTCACAAAGTTGGCGCGTGGGAAGGTCGTTTAGGCCGGGATTGTGAAAGTTGAGGTGAAACGTTTTCCTCGATGAACTAATTTTAGTATATCACAAAAAATGAAAGCGAGTTTGCGAACCGTTTTCCCGCAGTTCATGCAGGTGATTCGCGCCGCTATCTTGAACAGACACTTGTATTTACGACTCTCATTCACGAATAGGAGAATTACAATGATTGTAGTTGCGGTGACAGTTCCGATCAGAGCGGGTTTCCTCCAAAAAGCCCAGCCGATCATGGAAAAGATGGCTTATGAGACGCAGCAGGAGCCAGGCTGCGTATTCTATGAGTTTTACACGCATATTGCGGATAAAAACTCCGTTCTCGTTTATGAAGAGTGGCGCGACGATGCGGCTCTGCAGGCGCACATGAAAACGCCTCATATGGAGGTCTACATTCGAGACATGAAAGACCTTTTAGGCGGACCTATGAGCGCAAGGCGACACGAAACTCGCTAGTTGCGGAGAGTTTTGTCAAATGCTTGAAATGAACTGCCGCTCGAAGCGGTCACGGTCTTCCGGAGCGCCTTAGAGTTCCGGCGGGGCGGCTTCGAGAGCCTTTCAGGCTGAGTCTGCCCATACCGGATGCGTGCCTGTCCTCGATTTCGATCTCCTCTTCCGGCTCTTCAATCGGAAGTTTGATCATCGCCCCTATCGCCATTCCTATCAATGCGCAAACCAGAACTCGCCCTGTCATTTCCGATCCGGACAAATAGACTGTAAGAAAAAGTCGCCCTGCAATCAACCCGGCGAATAGGCCTGCGAGCGACGCCGAAAAGCGCGGCAAGTAGGGGACTTTTCCGCCTAGTCCAAAGCCGAACGTACCGCCTATCAGACAAAGCGCTATCCCATGGGAGTAAGAAGGATGGAATGCAAGTAAATTTTCCGGCAACTTGCAGTAAGACAGTTGCCCGAAAAATCCGGCTGTCAATCCCCAGAGCGCTGAATCGAGAACGATGCCCAGAAATTTTGAAGGCTTGAGCGGCTGAAATTCTTCGGTATAGGTCAAAAAAAGTCCGAAGAGTCTCGGCGCAAGCAACACGTTTTGTTTCTTCTTTTTATGAAGAATGGTCACGGGCGACAGTCCTGCCAGAAGCGCGGCGGAGAGACCGGCAGCTATCATACTTCCCCAGAGGCCCATTAGCAGAGCTGACTTCAGAAATCCGATAGCGGCGAAAAAGGACTTGTCTCCTGAAGGCGAAGCATAAAATTCGCAAACGAACTGCCCGGGTTCGCCCGGAGTGTGTTGTCGGTCAAATTGAATGACGCCGGGGTAGCGTTTGATCCTGCCGTATTCTTTGGTAGTGACTTCGAATGAAGTGGGGTCGGGGTCGCCGTGCCTCAAAAATTCGTCAACATAGACTTTGTAAACTCCGTCAGGGGCGTCCCGGGGGGGCCAGAAGATATGCTCCACCGGTTGTGAGGTGAACGGCTCACGCATATTTCGATCCACATCCAACTCGCCTCGCGTTCGTTTTGCGCGCTTTTCGGTGTAGTAAATATGCTCGCCGTTCGGATCGACGCAATGAAGGTCGAGGTCGTTCCGGTTGTTCCAGGTCAATGTGATTTCAACATCGCCGGACTTCGCCTTCGCAAGCGCCAACCTGCCGGAGGTCTGCTCCCTGTGATAGAAGTAGTGCATCAGCGTTCGCGATCTTTGATCGTCGAGAGCTTTGTTCATACGAGTCGCCGAGAAGATGCCTTCAGCAAAATAGGCGCAGAGTAGGCAAGCCGCTCCTCCGATCAACGCGAAGATGAGGCGAGTGAAGATTTTGGTTTTCATGTTTGTCACTTCATCTTCATTTCAAACAGCTTTTTTCCTAGTGCGCTCCCCGGCGGCGGCAATTTGGCGTTTCTGATTCCCACTGCCAAAGTCACGGTCTAAACGGCGTTCCATCGTCTGTGCTTCGCACAGTGTACGCCGCCGTCTACGGCGCGCTCGCATCCTGAACACGCTCGTTTTTTCTTGCCGGAGTTTTCAACCCTCGGCTTCCCGCATTAAGCAATGTCGCCGTCTGCGCGCTCGCGGCCGCATAACGCTCGTTTTTATTTCCAAGCGCTTTGAGTATGCAACTCTTTAGAAACAGCATTTCTACCGGTTCTGAGCGCGAGGCGGGTTTATCGGGATAAGAGGTCTTTGGGAGGTCTGAAGAGGTTCGGAAGCCTCTACAATCTCTTCGATGATGTTCTGAAGGCGCAAAGCCTCCCCGACCGCCGCCGCTCTCGCCTCTTTGCGTCGCGACTGCATCGCTTTATCCGGCTCCGGATTCTGCAATGCGGCGCGGCGGGCTTCCTCTTTCTTCAAATCGTTTCGAATGCTGAAGAGGTTGTTCTCCAACTGCTCTACTTCGCAGGACAGTTGAAACGCTCCTCTAGTTTCCTCCCGTGAGCGTCGATCGTCCAACCAGGTTCGCTGTTTGTGCAAAAGCCAGGCTTCTCGCAAGTGAAGTTCGCTCTCGCCCCAGGATTTCGCCGTTTTGTAGCAAAGGTAGGGACCTGAAATGAGGGTTCCGATGATGAGATAGACGAGCATAGGTTGTTCGCGCTCTCTTGGAACGTTTGAGTCTGTCGCTCTGAAGCGCTCCCTTCGCGCGATTTGTTGGCGGTGAAGCTCCCGAATTCCGTTCGCCTCCGCGATGACTTCCGCAAACCCTAAAAAGAGAGCGGCGCACATCAGGGCGACGGCGATAGCCATTCCCCCCCTCACTCTTGGAGCGAGACTACGCTTCGCTTCCGATCCTTGCTCACCGCCAGGCTCCTCAAGCGAGCGAGTCAACGAGTGGATGGAGTGCGAGAAAATCTCCCCCATCAGATAGACGATTACGAAACCGAGGGCGGCGGAGAGGGCGAATTTCGGCAGGCTGTCTCGCCGTTGAAAATCGTCGAGATCCAGGATTCCGATGAGCGTGCCGAGACAGAGAGCAAGCATGAAGCCGCAGACGACAGGCGCTAGAAATTGCATGAAAAAAGTGAGAATCGTTCCCCATATCGACTGTTTCGGAATGGGACTGACGCCATGCTCGCCTGCAACTGCATCGAGATCCGGAACCTCTTGCTGGAGCGCCTCCTCAACGCAACGCGTATTGATGCCGCTTCGCGTAGGAGGTGAATCCTCATGTCGGTCTTTGTCAATCAGTCCTGTTTTTGGTCCCGCATACTTTTGAACCTGAGGCTCGCATGAAAGCCCGGCATGAGCCGCAGACTCGGCGAAATGTTTTTGCGCAACCTCAAGTTTTGTTTGAACCTCGGTTTCGCGTTGTCTCAAAGCCGCAATCGATTTATTGATCAGTTCGGAGTCGAACTTCGCCTCTGCAAGTCGCTCTTTGAACTTAAGGTCGGACTCTCGCTCCACATCCACGTGCTCGGCGGCGGAAGCGGATGTGCGCGTGAGGTAATCCCATCCTAGAAGCCAGGCTCTTTTAGATTTCGGGCCGATAAGTTCTTTAAACTCAGCTAAGTGAGACAAGACTTCGGCTTCGCGCTCTTGCCGGTGAGGCAACGGGGGGACGAACCAGTTGACTTCTTCCTCTTCAGAGAGAGGAGATTGCCAGAAAAGAGAGGGTGGCTCAGTCGAAAATGAGGGAGAGCTTTTGCCGTTGGCTCCGACTCCGTTCGTTTCGACGCGACCGTTCGACATCTCGCGCTCAGTGCGGAGTTCGGAACTTTCAGCAGTGAAATCGAATGGAGCGGATGAGCGGTAGGCGTTTTCCGGCGGAGGGAGAGGCTCGCCGACTCCGACTTCTTCCGTATAGCGGCGTTGAGCGTCATTGCCAACCTGATTGGGATTCGAGGAACCGGTATTCTCGTCCATGC
>JAYVOT010000400.1:0-1896 GCA_043757795.1 Chthonomonadaceae bacterium
TTCCACTCCGACAACGGAGGAGGAATCCCCTGAGCGTAACAAAGTCGCATCCCCTCCTTGAAATTCGTTGAAATCCGTCAAGACATGGTACAACGGGAAAACATATTCGTTTTCAAGGACGCCGCCCAATCCGACTGTCTCGAAATAAGTGACGGAAGTAGCCCCGCCTTCAACGAGCGCACAGAGGCTGCCGAGAGTCCATGCCGCACCGAAAAGCGCTTGCTGACGAGGGTCTGTAGGCGGAGTCGACTTAACGAATTCGGCTCCATAAGGATTGAAGCGGGGAAGCAGCGTCACCGGACTGACGTGAACCGGCGCTCCTTCCGCAATTTGGGAAGCGGAACGAACTACTGTAGTTTGCGTTTTAAGCGTCTCCATCAACGATTGATTGTCAAAAGCATGAACTTGAGGATTAAGAGCGAAACTCACGCCCTCGCAGAATGCTTTCAGTGGAGGAAAGCGATTCAAAAAAATAAAATCGCTATTGGTTCCGGCGATAATCGGCGCAACAGGGTTGTATTCGCGCAAAATCGTCTGCGCCATCGGCAACCATTTCTCAAATGGTTGCCGATGGCGCAGACTCTCGTTCGCGGGTAAAATGAGCCAACGAGCGACAGAAACTACTTCCGCTTGCAAGAAATCTCGAAGCAGTTTCATTGAAAGTCTGTCTTCGCTATCGTCACTCATCAATAGAGCTAGTTCCAAAGGCTTATTCAATGCCCGAGATAATAGAATACCGCTTTTTAGTCCCGACTTCCAGTCCTTTTCGGACAGCAGGATTTCACATCGCAAATGCGAAGGATTCAGTTTGCGAAGCCGGTCAGTCCATGTAATATCCGGCAACGACTCTGACGAGGACATGCCGAGGCCGACAAAAGGCGTTTTATAGGATTTGGCACGATCCAATACAAGCGCGATTTCGCGATTTTCCGGAGTAGAAAGCGATCTAAATGATTGGGAGGCATTTATTGAAAACCTGACCGTCTGCGACACTTTCGTTCCGGCGGGAACAGTCACAGGAAAAGGATGTCGCAAGGGAGTACAGAAGATTTTGAAGGAGGAGTCCGTCCAGTTGCGCTGATCTTCCATTTCGAAGACATCGCCTTCCATCGCGGTGTGAAAGCGCAGCCCGTCATCAAATTCCAGAGTAAGTCCTTTCATTTCATCGAAGGAAATTACCGGCTGATCGGGCGAGATGCGAGGAGGAAAAACGGCTTCGTTTTCGTTGCCATTCGTTTTCAGTACCGAACATTTCATTCCGGCGAACTGCTCGGGCATTAGCAAGCAGAAGCCTATGCGATTGCGTTCAAAGGTTTTTAGAGCCTCGCCATCAAACGAAAAAGTGATTGCCCCTTCGGAATTCCCGCACAGCATTCCGCTCCACGCAAAATGGATGTCCTCTCTTTTGTGTTCCATTTCGAAGGCGATATGAAACGAGTCTTCATTAATTGTCTCTTTGGTTTGAGTTAAGACGCCGGGAACTGTCTTCCAGTCTCGATCTCGGACAGCCGCATAAAGGCGCATCAAAAGCAGACGCCCATGCATCTCAACGTTTCGCAATTCTCCGTCGGCATATTTCAGCTTCAACGGTCCAGCGCAAAGCGATAGGGACTCACTGGGAGTTTCCGTGCCGAAAACGATTTGATCCGAAGAACGGTCAATCATCGATGCCTCTCACTAGTTGCCTCAAAAATAATCCGAAATGATTATACTCCTGTGTTATGTGCGACTTCAGCGCTTTTTGCTCATCAGACTCTGAGCAAAGAAACCCTTCGCCGCACTCCATGCTTCTTCGGAGTAGGCGCCGTTAAAACCGTGACCCTGTTTGCTGATAACGATGAGAGTTGCTTCAACGCCGGCCTTATCAAGCGCTTCGATCATTCGGTAGGATTGCGC
>JAYVOT010000401.1:0-1892 GCA_043757795.1 Chthonomonadaceae bacterium
GGGAGCGCGAGATTCCGTCAGCAGGATCAGGTTGGTCGGGGCGGATATCTCCGGCAGGCTTCGCGGACGATCCTTCGCCTCTTTGTAGAGGCAGCTCGGCACTGCCTCATGAAAGAAGTTTCCGTTGTAGGCGTAGGAGAGCGGCAGCCAGTCTCTCTCAGTATAGTGGGTGTTCGTCAGGAGGCAGAGGGCGTGGGTGACTCAGACATGAAAAGCAAATAAGCCCTCTCCGGGAAATTGGAGAGGGCTTATTTGAAAGTAGGATGTCATTAGACTACGGTGCCGGCGTTAGCGGGAGAGACTGTGTCGACTCGCGTCCGCCGTCAGCGGGAGTCAGCGTGAGTTTCAACTCATGCCCCTGCTCGCTCAGAACTGTGGGAACCTCCAGAGAGACCGAAATCTCTTTCAGAGAGTCGAATTCTCCTGTTTTATCAGCGAAGGCGAGGGTCGGTTCCGCTGCGCCGTCTTTGCGAACGACTTGTAGGCGGTAGTTGAATTTCGTCGGGCCGCTCATAGAAAGCGCGTTCGCTTGGAGAAGAACGGTGATGATTTCGCCGCCTGTCGCAGTCGGACTAAGTTCGACTCGTTGCGTTTTAAGCGGATGATTCGGATGCAGAAGTTGGATCGCCCAATCCAATGGTCCCATTGCCGCGCGGTTGGATTGAACTGCTTGAACTCCCAGAAGCAACGCCAAGGCGACTGCCGTATAGGCGAGATTTCTCGCCTGAAAAAGGCTGCGGAGCGTCTCCATAAAGCTCGGTTTTCGAACTTCCGCCTGTGCGCTCGTCTGATAGGAGAGTTCCTCATCCAGACGAGTCATCACGAGCGTGTGGAAGTTGGCGGGAGGCGAAACGACGGGCATCTCGTCCAGCTCGCTCCAGACCTGTCTTAATCCATCAACTTCAAGTTGACACTCCGAGCACGTTTGAAGATGATTCTCCAGACTGACGGATTTGGCTCTATCTATTTCACCAGACACGTAGTCTGAAAAAAGTTCTTGTGCAAGATTACATTGCATTTTCATTTCCTTTGCTATGTCAAAGGGGCGAAATCGATTTCATTTCAAAAACCAAGCTCGCAATCATGACTAAGACCGCTAATTAACCCCCGGAAATACGGCGACGACTTCCAATTTATGGAAGTTATTATCGTATTGCTATCTGACGCGACTAACTTCCGAAATGTTCCTTCATCGGTTCCAATTTATTTCTGAGTGTCATTCGCGCTCGATTCAGCCGGGATTTAACGGTTCCGATCGGCAATGAGAGGATGGAAGCGATCTCTTCGTACGCCAGCCCTTCGGTGTGATAGAGTACGACCATCGCCCGCTGATAGTCCGGCAAGCTTTCGATCGCGGCTTGCAACATCTGTGATTTCTCTTTTTGCTCCACAATCATGCCGGGCGTGGGCGAGGGATCTTCTATCTGTCGATAGACAGTGTTGTCCTCAAGCTCGATGTACTCTTCCAGCGAGAGATGCTGTTTGTTTTGAACTCGTTTTCTGCGGTCAAGATAGACATTGGTGACGATTCGGAAGAGCCAGGTGGAGAAGTGGGAGTCGCCTCGGAACAGTTTTATTGCCTGAAAAACGCGTATAAAAGCGTCCACGCTCACGTCGTTCGCTTCGTCATAGTTTCCGCTCAAGCGATAAGCCAGGTTGTATACTTTCTTTTCGTAGACGTGCACAAGCGTATCGAAAGCCTTTCGGTCTCCGTTTTTGCATCGATCAATAATAATTCGTTCATCCGTGTCCAACATTGGCGTCTTGCTAGCAGTCGGGTTGGCAGGAAAAGCCAGAAAAAACATTATGGGTTGATCCTCATTCTTCGCACCCCTCTCCGTGGCGCCCTCGAACTTCCAATGCGATCGTAAAAGGAAGAATTTTTCTAAAAC
>JAYVOT010000402.1:0-1888 GCA_043757795.1 Chthonomonadaceae bacterium
CACCAATGCGCCGGTGTTGGTGTTCTCCTCGACGCAACCCTCCTGAAACCGGTTGAACTCCTCTCGAGTCTGTCGATCCAGGTCTTTGCGATCAACCACAAAGAGACACTTTTCGATGTCCGGATTGTCTTTTAGAAGCGTGGAAGCCTTGAAAGAGGTGAGAGTCTTTCCGCTGCCGGTGGTGTGCCAGATGTAGCCATTTCCGCTGTTCTGACGGATGCACTCGACAATCGCTTTCACCGCGTATATCTGATAGGGGCGCATCACCATCAGTTTCTGTTCGGAAGCGACCAGAACCATATACCGGCTGATCATCTCGCTCAGGGTGCACTTCGCCAAAAAACTCTCGGCGAATTTGTGCAGTTCCGCGATCTTCTTGTTGTCCTCTGCGGCATACTGGTAGACCGGCAGGAATTTTTCGTCAGCATTGAAGTCGAAATGTTCCTCGTTGTTGTTGGCGAAGTACCGAGTGTCGGTCTTATTTCCAACGACGAACATTTGCAGAAAGCAGAGCAGGGTTTTTCCATAGCCGTTCCCAGGGTCTTTTTTATATTCGATAATCTGTTGCATCGCGCGTCGCGGGCTGATTGCGTTGGATTTCAGTTCGATCTGCACCACCGGGATGCCGTTGAGGAGCAGGACGACGTCGTAGCGATGATGACTGTTGTCCGTGTTCATTCGCAACTGATTGACTACTTCAAAGGTGTTTTTGCACCAGTCTTTCAGGTTCACCAGGGAATAGATGAGGGGAGTTCCGTCCTCGCGTTCGAAGCTGTTGCGCTCTCGAAGCGTTTTTGACGCGGCGTACACATCGGAAGTGACGATCTCGACGAGAAGTTTGGAAAATTCGCTGTCCGTCAAGTTAACCTGATTGAGGCTCTCGAAATGAACTCTGAAGTTTCTCTCAAGAGCCTTCTTGTCTCTTATGTCTTGTCGATAAGCGTACTTGAGATCTTGCAATTTCTCGATCAGTTCGTCTTCAATTTTTTGTTCGGCCCTAAGCATATTCTTTGCTCAACTTTCGCATCATGATTGCTAAACTTTCAAAATGGCGAATCCTTGCTGTTGACAGCTTCATGATTATACCTAAGTCATTGAAAAAATTTAGATTTTCTACATCTGATTTTATGCTTGAAGACTAGCAAAAAGCCTTCGACACTAGACAAGCGGCGCAAGACCGCCGTTTTGAAGCCGGTTGACAAGCGGGAATTTCACCCTTCATATTGTTGGCGGCAGTGCGCAAAGAAGCTCAAATCAGAGAGGCTATATCTCTCCGGTTTGAGCATTCTTTTTTTTTCGTGCGATATTCCCAATTTTTATGGCGTATGAAGCATTTTTAGAAGGGATTTCCGGAGGGAGTGACAAATTTAAAGATTAGTAGGCATTGAGAATTGAAATTGCAATGTGCGAGATGGCGCAACGACGACCAATACGCTCTGCAACGAATATATGAGGAGATTAGAATGCGATTTCTGTTTATTTTGCCGATTCTGTTTTTCGCTCTGTCGCCCCTAAACAAGGAAAAAACGGTGAGAACGACTTTGCGTCAGAGCGGCGTCCAAATTATTCGCAACGTCATCTACGGCTCCGAGGGCGGGGAGAATCAGCAGTTGGATTTATATCTTCCTTCAGCAGGGGAAGCTCTGCGTCCGGCGATCGTTTTCATTCATGGAGGGGGTTGGTCCGGAGGAGATAAGAGCGGTTGGGCGAAACAGGGCGAGGAGATGGCGAGGTTGGGGTATGTCGCTATTTCAATCAACTACCGGCTTGCTCCCAGGCATAAGTACCCCGCTGCAGTAATAGACTGTCAAAGCGCAGTTCGCTGGCTCAGACTGAACTCGGAAAAATACAAGATAGACTCAAAGCGTATTGGCTCAATGGGCGATTC
>JAYVOT010000403.1:0-1888 GCA_043757795.1 Chthonomonadaceae bacterium
ACCGACCCTCGCTACTGCTCTCCTTGCTTTCGCACAGCGTGGACGGCATCACGATTCACGAGCGCCTACAGATCAACTCCGCGCAAACGGACGGATATCGGGGGCGACTCCCGACCCTTGCCGACGACATCGGAACCTGGCTCGACAACGAGTGCAGAGTCGTGGTCGTATCCGATCAGCCACACAGAGTCCGCGAGATTTTCGGCGAGATGCGCCTCCCAATGAAAGCGCGAGAAGCAAAAATAGGCAATGCGCCCGGCCTTTACGTCATGGAGGGAAGGCTTCGCGCCGGCTTCAAAGTCAGCGATATCCGATTTTACCTGCTCACCGACGCCGAACTTTTCGGCAGTTCCCGGCAGATCACGCCGCGCAGAAAAGTTGCGGGCGGCGTCGCGATCTCCTCTGTTTTAGATCTCAAAGAGAACGACTTTGTGGTACACATTCATCACGGAGTTGGAATCTACCGTGGGCTTGTAAAGCGAAAAGTCGAGGGCGGAAATCTCCGCGACTACATTTTAGTGGAGTATCAGGGGGCGGACAGGCTCTTCATTCCCGCAGACCAGATTGATCGAATTCAACGCTACAACGGAACGGACGGCGGAACTCCGCAGATCAACAAGATCGGCGGGGCGGAGTGGCAACGCGCCACTCGCAAGGTCAAAGAGCAGGCGAAAGAGATGGCGGGCGAACTCATCCGCCTCTATGCCGCACGACAGGCGTCTCACAGAACTCCCTACGGAGACGACACTGTCTGGCAGGAGGAGATGGAGGAAGCGTTCCCTTACACTGAAACTCCCGGGCAACTTCGGGCTATCAACGACGTGAAATCGGACATGGAGCGCGAACAGCCAATGGATCGCCTCATCTGCGGCGACGTCGGGTTCGGCAAGACGGAAGTGGCGTTGCGAGCCGCCTTCAAAGTCGTCACGGAGGGAAAGCAGGTTGCGGTTCTCTGCCCGACAACTGTTCTAGCCGCGCAACATCTTTCCACTTTCACGGAGCGACTCGCCGCCTATCCTGTCCGAATCGAACTCTTGAGCCGCTATCGATCAAAGGCGGAGCAGGCGAAAACCACCGAAGAGTTGAAGGGCGGCTTCGTTGATATCGTCATCGGCACGCACCGGCTTCTTGGCAAAGACGTGTTGTTCAAGAACCTCGGAATGGTGATCGTCGATGAAGAGCAACGCTTCGGGGTTTCGCACAAGGAGCGACTCAAACACCTGAAAACGCAAGTGGATGTGCTGACCCTCTCCGCGACTCCTATCCCCCGAACTCTTTCAATGGCGATCTCGGGGTTGCGAGATATGAGCGTCATCTCCGACCCGCCGGAGGGCCGCACTCCGGTTCAGACTTTCGTTCGAGACTACGACGACAACTTGATTCGAGACGCGATGCTTCGCGAAATGGAGCGAGACGGGCAGATCTACTTCGTCCATAACAAAGTCGAGAGCATCTATCACGTTGCGGAACATCTGCGAAAACTCGTGCCGGACGCTCGCATCGGAGTGGGACACGGGCAGATGTCGGAGGACGAACTCGAACGCGTGATGTACCAGTATTATCATCAGGAGTATGACGTTCTGCTCTGCACCACGATCATCGAGAACGGACTGGACGTCTCAAATGCGAATACGATCATCATCGACAACGCGGATCACCTCGGACTCTCGCAACTCTATCAGCTACGCGGGCGAGTAGGGCGCTCGAATCGGCAGGCATACTGCTATCTTTTCTATCGCAAAAACAAACAGTTGTCCGAAGTGGCGGAGAAGCGGTTAGACGCGATGCGGGAGTTCTCCGCCCTCGGCAGCGGTTATAAAGTCGCGATGCGGGACCTGGAGATTCGGGGGGCGGGGAACCTGCTTGGTTCTGAGCAGCATGGCGCGAT
>JAYVOT010000404.1:0-1887 GCA_043757795.1 Chthonomonadaceae bacterium
AGTCTCGCCGGGAGCCTCTGCGCAACAACCCCCCGCGAACCAGCCGCCCCCGCCCGCTGAAAAACCGGTTAGACCTGCACGCGAAGTATTGTCTGTGGGCGATGACAGCATCGATCCCAACCAGCCGATCAAGCCAGGTTTTCTCATTAATGTGAGCGTCGTCGGCGAAGCGGATGCGAGCGGAGACTACCCGGTAGATGAGGGCGGCAACATCACGATGCGATACCAGGGAGTAACCTCTGCAGTTTCGGTCAAAAACCTTCCGCCGTCGCTCGCACAGGATGCGATCACTCAGTATCTCAAACAGTACATCAAACGTCCCATAGTTAAAGTGACGATCAAAAGCGTTCCGAGACCTATCGTTCTTGTGGCAGGCGCAGTGACCAATGTCGGACAGATCATCATCGGGAAAGACTCCACTCTTCTTGACGTGATCGCTACTGCCGCTTACACGGAAAACGCCGACCTCACTAGAGTGCGACTGATTCGCAAAGAGACTGTGGACGGCAAAGAGAAAATAACCGACACGTACATCAACTTTGAAAGATACCTCAAGGCGAAAAACAGCGACGAGGCGGATGAAAGCCTGAACCCCATTTTGAAGGATAAGGATCGAATTATAGTCCCCGCTCGCGTTCTTCCCGGAGTCGGAACGATCAGCGTGCTTGGCGAGGTCTTGCATCCATCCGCGCTGATTCCTCTGAGAAACGGCGCAGCGGTGTCCGTGCGAGAAGCGATCAATCTGACAGGCGGAATCCTGATCGGAGCGGATAAGAAGCGCATCTACGTCCGAAGAGCGGGCGAAGAGCGACCCTATATTATTGACCTTGAGAAGGCGGAACAGGGCGATACTGCCAACAACATGGATTTGAAGGCGGATGATTCAGTTTATGTGGAAAAACTCGATATCAACAACTTCATCATCATGAACGGCGGATTCATCAAACCTGCGAAACTCCCGTTTGAACGACCCATCACCCTCTTGCAAGCCATTGCAGAGGTGGGCAACGTCGCGCCCTTCGCCAAAATCAAAGAGCCGTACATCGCTCGCCACCCCAACAACACTGCGAAGGGGACGAAGATCATTCCATTCAATCTGGAGAAGATCATCAAAGGCAAAGCGTTCGACATCGATCTTCAACCGGGCGATGAGGTTTTCATTGCGCCTGGTCTGCAACCGAAGCCTCCTATCGGCATCGTCGAAGCGATTTCTCTTGCAGGATCCCTTGCGTACCTGTACAACACCTTCCGTTCAGGACGCGTCAACGGTTTCTAAATCAAAGTCGTACTTCGATTTGAAACGCCCTGCTCCAATTTTGGAGCAGGGCGTTCGTTTTTTGCGAGTCTCTCCCAAATGAAGACATTTCTTTGTTGCCGGACGTAGTCAATTTTAACGCTATTGAAAATATGAGGTCGCGTTTCCTATGACAAAGCCGATCCCCGCACAAATTGTCTGGTTCAAACGAGACTTGCGTCTGCACGATCATGAGCCGCTGATCCGCGCTCTGGAAGTCGGACCCGTTCTTCCCCTTTATATCATCGAGCCTTCCATTCTCTACGCCCCAGATTTTGACGCCTCTCACTACGTCTTCATTCGGCAGTCTTTGCGAGAGCTGAGGGCGGAATTGGCAAAGTTGGGGCAACCGCTGATCGTGCGCCAGGGCGAAGCGATTCAGGTTTTGGATGAGCTTCGAACTGAGGGTTGGGTCGCAGGTATCTGGGCGCACGAAGAGACCGGGAACGGAGTTTCTTATCAGCGAGACAGAGAAGTCCGCGCCTGGGCGAAGACAAATCGAATTCCGTTCTGTGAAATTCCAACCGGCGGCGTCGTGAGGAGACTGAGATCGCGAGACAGTTGGATCGGAATCTGGCAGAGCCGAATGGGAA
>JAYVOT010000405.1:0-1886 GCA_043757795.1 Chthonomonadaceae bacterium
CCCCGACTTTGTTTTCATGCGTTGCCAGACATTGAATACGATCGGGCAGAGAGACGAATTCGCGATCATCGAGAGGGTGCGCCCTCTGAAACCCTCCTCGTGAAGATAAGGGAAATCTCGGCAAGCCTTCGGGCGATCCTCATAGACTCCGCACAAATTGTCTTCCCCCAAAAAGGGACAGGGAGGAGACTCGAAATGCTTAGCCCCATCGGACGCGACTTGCACGTATTGGCGTGAGAATTGAAGTACGGATTGTTTGAATCGACCGGCAAGACGCGCTATGTCCTGATCGTCCACAACTATTTCCAAACTTCTGCAACAGTTGCCGCAGGTTTTGCAGTCGAACTGTTCCCAGACCTCGTCCGTAGTCTGTTTCGCCAATGCGTCCAATTCAACATTGGAGAGCTTTGATCGGACTTTTAGGAAGGCTCGGAATGAATAATCCTCAGCTTCATTATGCCGGGAGTAGCGCTCAATGAGCGGTATCTCTCGAATTAGACGCTCGGATTTAGCTTCTCTTCCCTTTTTTGAAATTGAATCTTTCACTGCCCGCCTCTCCATGCGCATTGTCGATTAAGCGCTTTGTTCACGGTTTTACCCTCCACGGAATTGGTTATGCTTCTCACAATCTCGGATCCACCGGTTCGCTTTCGAGGGCGAGAACGCCGAAGACGCACTCATGCACCCGGCGCAGAGGCTCCTTTCGCACGAACCTTTCCAGACCCTCCACGCCGAGCGCGAACTCCTGCAGAGCAAGCGATCTTTTGCCTGATAATCCGCGCGAACGCAGGCGATCCAGGTTCTCCGGGGCGTTGTAATCAGGTCCGTAGATCAGTCGCAGATACTCGGCGCCACGACATTTGACTGCGGGTTGAACAATTCCGCGTTGCCCCTTCGTGATGAAATCCAACGGTTTCACTACCATGCCCTCGCCCCCGCGCCCGGTTAGAACCACCCACCAATTCACGCCGGCAGCGACGCTGTCGGGATTTGTCACATCGATAGTTCGGTTGGCAGTAGCAAGCAAGAGCTTCTCGCTTGCCGCGCAGAGCCGCTCGATTCTCTCCATGTGCCAGAGGTGATTTTTGTCCGTGTGCGTCGCGCCTTCAGTTGCAAGAATGTGGAAAGGGGCCAGTTTCAAGTCTCCGAGCGACTCAACCTTCCAACAATATCTGCGATAGGCGGCCGTGAATCTCTCCGCCGACTCCTGTCGCCCCGAGTATTTTTCGAGCAAAGGCGCGATGTCGGAAGAACGAGAAGACGCCGCTTGCAAACTTGAAACCGCTTGTGCAAGAGAGGCGGTCGCCGCCGATCCAACCGCCGCGTACTGTTGGCGCAACAACTCCTGCGCTTTTGCAGACCAGGGCATCAACTCGCAGTCCAGACAGATCCAATCCGTGTCGAACTCCTCCCAGAGTCCGCTCCGAGACATCGCCTCTTGAACGCATGCCAGAAACTCCGTCTCCATTTTCGTATCCGTGAAGAACCTACGTCCTGTGCGAGTCACGCAGACGCCGATCCCCTCGTCCTGAACGCCGAAGCGTTTGAGGGCGGCAGATTCGTCTTTGCAAATGATCACGACGGAGCGAGAACCCATGTGCTTCTCTTCGCAAACTACCGCCGGAACTCCCTGATTCCGGTAGTATGCAAACGCCTCTGCGGGATGCTCCAACAGCCCCGGCTCCTTACTCGTCTCCGGCGGCGACATCGTGGGCGGCAGGTAGATGAGCCACTTGGGATCGACGGCGAATCGGCTCATCACTTCCAACGCCGCAATCGAATTCTCTTCGCGAATCGTGATGTTGTTCATGAGACGCGTAGTGATGAGTCGCTTGCCGATCACGTCGTCGATGTCCAGCATATCATCGTGTTGCTGTTGCGCGGAA
>JAYVOT010000406.1:0-1886 GCA_043757795.1 Chthonomonadaceae bacterium
TGCAAGCTCGAATCTGGACAAGCGAACCCTTCGCGAATCCGATCTGCTCGCATTTGAGATCGCTCTCGCTGATTCGGACGCTGGAATGGTGATGACCTCCTACAATCGAATCAATGGAGTTTACGCTTCCGAGAACAGTTATTTGTTGACGGATGTGCTCAAAAAGTCATGGGGCTTCAAAGGTTTCGTGATTTCTGATTGGGGCGGGACTCACAGCACGGTGAAGGCGGCGCTGGCGGGCTTGGATCAGGAACAGCCTGGAGGACAGTTTTTCGGCAGCGCCCTCAAAAAAGCGGTAGAGTCCGGCGAAGTTCCGCTCTCTCGTTTGAACGACATGGCGCATCGCATATTAAGGACGGAGTTTGCAACTGGAATAGTTGATTTTCCACCCGTTCAAAAGGTGACGGACGTGTTCGGCGGACTTGAAATCGCGCAAAGAATTGCGGAGGAGAGCATCGTTCTGCTCAAAAACGACCATTCGATTCTGCCTCTGAATGCAGGAAAAATTCGTTCCATCGCTGTGATCGGGTCGCACTCGGACGTAGGAGTTCTTTCCGGCGGCGGCTCCGCTCAAGTCGATCCTCCGGGAGGAAACGCCGTTCCTCCTTCCCCCACGCAAAAGGGAGCGATGTCTTTCTTTGGCGGAGTCGTGTACTATCCCTCATCGCCAATGAAAGCGATCAGGGCTAAATCGCCGCGCTGCAAAGTCGAATACGCCTCCGGGGCGGACATCTCCGCCGCTGTCGAGCTTGCTCGAAAATCTGAAATTGCGGTGATCTTCGTCAATCAGCCTATGAGCGAGGGGCAAGACGCTGCGACGCTCTCGTTGCCTGACCATCAGGACGATCTCGTCACGGCAGTCTCAAAGGCGAATCCTCGAACTATCGTAATCCTGGAGACGGGCGGAACCGTCACGATGCCCTGGCTGGAAAAGGTCAACGGAGTGATGGCGGCGTGGTATCCCGGCATTCGGGGCGCGGAGGCGATTGCAAACATACTCTTTGGCGATGTGAACCCGTCCGCGAAAACGCCTGTCACGTTTGCTCGAACCGAGGCGGATCTGCCGCATCCCGAATTGCCGGGTTCAAAAATTGAGCCAATTCTTGTCTCTTTCCCCGGCGCGCCTGCCGACGCCCCCAAATTTCCTCAAACTCCTCCCTTCGAGATCGACTATACTGAAGGACTTAAAGTCGGATACAAATGGTTTGACGCGGAGGGCAAGCTCCCGATGTTTGCTTTCGGTCACGGTCTCTCTTACACGACTTTTTCCTACTCAGAACTGAAAGCGTCGCAAACGGAAGTGACTTTCACCATTTCAAATACAGGCAAAAGAGCTGGCGCAGAGGTCTCACAGGTGTATGTGAGCCTGCCTGCATCGGCAAACGAGCCTCCGAGGAGACTTGTCGGCTGGGCGAAGACCTCCCTTTCGTCAGGGGAATCGAGAAAGATCACTCTGAAATTAGATCCCAAGTTTCTCTCGGTTTTCGACGTTGATAAGGATGATTGGGAATTGTTGAACGGGGACTACAAAGTGTTCGTAGGCGGATCTTCAAGAATGACGCCTTTGAATGATGCGTTTAAAATTGGGAGGTAGCGGCAAAAGAGTAGGAGGAGGGGAGCGTTTCTTAACCTTTGTTCGCCTCCTCCGCAGTTCGAAAGATCTTTTTTGTCATACATGCCACTAATGTTTCTAAGAAAAGAATAATAAGTATGTATTTGAAAGGTTTCAACACTTCAAAAAGACCAATTTTCTATACGTAGATCAGGAATTTTTTGAAAATCGGAGAAATTTCTTGTAAGCAATGCAGCATTGTTGTCTAACGCAATAGATGCGATCTTCATATCCATCGTCCCGACTCGAAGGCGCATTAACCAAAGCGATTGAA
>JAYVOT010000407.1:0-1883 GCA_043757795.1 Chthonomonadaceae bacterium
ATCAAGCATGAGCGCGCTTTCCGCACCTTCTTTCGCAGATGAGCCTCTCCTTCCGGTAAAACTCTGGGTGGCGGGTAAAACGCTCGCGCTGAAGATATCTCCGCTTGCAGACAGCAAAGAGACCTATGTTCCGCTTGAAGCGCTTCCCTCCTTCGGAGCTTCCGGCAAGCTCGTCAACAATGGCGAGAAGGCTCAGGTCTCTTTTTTCAACTATAAGGAAGAGACGTTCCCGATCGTACGACTAAACGGCAAACCGATGCTCTCCCTCACGCTTATTGCAGAAAAGATGAACGCGAACGTGGTGCGGCAAACTCCTGAAACGAAGCAGCCCGACAAAGCCAACCTGCGAAGCGACGACACGATCTACCTGCTTGCGAGGGTTACCGGGGCGAGCCTGGAAAACGGAGTTTTGAAGGTCACAACCAGTTTTCCGGTCCCATTCCACACTAGAATGTTGGCGGAGGAAATGCCCGCGAGAGGGTACGTCGATTGCGTGGGAGCGGAAATTGCGGATGGCTTTCAACCAAAACCGCTTACAAATCGGGATGAGCGAATCATCAGGCTTCGAGCGGGGCAGAACAGCCCCGCGATCGCTAGAGTGGTGGTAGAACTGAGCGAGGGGTTCACACTCAAAACAGGCGACTCTCAAAACGACGTCTGCATGGTTCCTACGCTTTTGAAATCTTCCTCTGCAACCTCTTCAAGGCAGGCGAAATCTACTTCCGGCACAAAAGATAAATCCAATGAATCTTCGCAACGCTCCCTTCAGGCGAAGACGAAAATTGAGAATTCGACGCCTGGACGAAACAATGATCGCTCAAAAGTCGTCAGAAATCAAACGCCTGAAAACAGCCTGGCGGGGAAAATCGTAGATGAACGAAACCCTTTGCCCGGCGAGAACGTCTCTAACAACGATCCTCTTAAATCCGAGAACGGGTCAACGGGGGCTTCGGTTGGAAAGCAGTCGCAAAATCCGGTCGTGTCGAACAACGCTCGAAGCGCGCGCAGAGACGTCAAGTTGCCCTCTCGCGGCGGCAAATTAAAGCGAGACGTTCCGATACCGCCTCCTCCGACAGAGGCGACAGGCTTGGAAATCGACACCCGCGACTCTTCGATATTACGTTTTACGCTCGCCGTCAACGGCAAAACTCATGCGTCCGTGCATTACTCTCCGGGTTCGACGCAGATGTTGATCGATCTGCCGAATACGGTTTTGCACTTCGCGCCGGAAGAGCGAACCGAGAGAACTCTGCAGCACCCGCTTCTAAAAGGAGTCAGGGTGGAGACTGTTCAAGGGGCGACTCCTACTACTCGACTGACGCTCGACACGCCGAGAATTTTGGGATATTCAATTATTCCCGGAACGGACACTCTGACCCTTGAGTTGCGACTTCCGCGCAACGCGACAGGCGCGCTTACCGACAAACTAATAGTGATCGACCCCGGACACGGCGGGCATGACAACGGGTGCAGGGGCGGGGACTACTCCGAGAAAGATATTTCTCTCGCTATCGCCCTCAAACTGCGGGCGGAACTGGAATCTGCAGGGGCGAGGGTTGTGATGACGCGCTCGACGGACGTTTTCATTCCCCTGGAAACTCGCGCTAAAATGGCGAATGAAATCGGCGCCGACTTGTTCTTGAGCATTCACAACAACTGGGTTCCTAACACCTCCGTGTCAGGAACGATGTCCTTTTATCACAATAGCGAACCGAGTTGCCGCGCGCTCGCACTCTGCATCTACAATGCGGTGACAGGAGTTGCGGGGTTGCAAGGACGAGGCGCAAACTCGGATCGCACGCTGTACGCCAACGGTCTGTCGGTTCTGCGAAACTGCACAGTTCCCTCGGTTCTTTGCGAAGTGGCGTTTTTGAGCAATCCTG
>JAYVOT010000408.1:0-1881 GCA_043757795.1 Chthonomonadaceae bacterium
GTTCAGGGGAGCGTCGAAGCGGTAATTAGCGAACTAAATGCGGTAGATCGCGATAAATTGGAAGAAGAAGTAGTCCTCAACATCAAGATGAGCGGGGTCGGAAATATCAGTGAAACGGACATTGACCTAGCTGTGGCGACCGACGCTCTTGTCATCGGGTTCAATGTGAAAGCGGATGCGGCGGCGCAAAAGGCGGCTGAACGCGACGGCGTTGATATTCGCTTCTACAATATCATCTACGCTCTTACCGAAGACATCGCGAAGGCTATGAAAAATCGCCTGACTCCGATCTACGAAGAGTCCTATCTGGGACGTGCCGAGATCAGACAGGGCTTTAAAACGCCGAAAAACATCACGATCGCAGGCAGCTACGTGCAGGACGGCAAACTGGTTCGCGGGGCGGAAGTTCGACTTATCCGGGGGAAAGACGTTCTCTATACCGGTAAAATCGATACGCTCAAACGAATCAAAGACGACGTTCGAGAAGTAGCGACCGGCTATGAGTGCGGCGCAACCCTCGCAGATTACAACGTTCTCTATCAGGCGGGAGACATTCTGGAATGCTTTGAGATGAAGCAAGTAAAACGTGACTAATGCATATCGGAACCCTTACAATCACGCTCTACCTCCATGCGACGGAGTCGCTGAAAGATAAGCGTCAGATCATCAAAAGTCTCATTGAAACGACACGACAAAAGTTCAATGTCTCCATCTCTGAGGTAGACGATTTAGACAAATGGCGAAAGGCGACCATCGGGATCGCCTGCGTCGCTAATGACAAGCGATACCTCAATCAGGTGCTGGACAAAGTTCTTGACACGATTGAAAACAATCCTTCCGTCGAGGTAGGCGAGACTGAGATGGAACTGGACTAGCAAAAATTGCGCCCAAACCATTGGTTCGTCTACTCCCGATTATATGAAAATCCGCATTCCTCCGTCCCCTTCTCCCGAAGCTCAGGGAGAAGGAGGAAAAGAGGTAAGGGACTGGGATTTTTGCGCGACTCGCTTTAAGACCGCAATTCAAATGTACGTTCGAATGCTTGCGTTAACGCCCCTTCTTCGGCGCACAGCATTGAAAGCGCAGGAGTATTATGAGTATCAGACAAGAAAGAATTCAAGAGCAGTTGATACAGGAAATGAGCGAAATGATTCGCAGGGATCTAAGAGATCCGCGACTCGGTTTCGTCACCATAACCGGCTCTGAGATCACTCGCGACCTGCGACACGCGAAAGTGTTTGTCAGCGTTATGGGAGACGCGGAAGCGCAGAAGCAGAGCGTAATCGTTCTCAACAGAGCTTCCGGGATGCTTCGTGGCGAATTTGCAAGGCGAGCGCATTTGCGCGTGGCTCCTGAGCTGGTCTTCGAACTTGACGAGGGCATCAAACGCGGTCAGCGCATTTTTGAGTTGCTTCATTCCGTTGAAGACGACTTGAAAGTGAAACCGGAAGAGGAAGTCGTCGTAGCCATGACGTCGGACTGAACTCCCTATCTTGAATTTAGAAACCCGCCTGTGGGGGTTGAGAGTGAAGCGCCCTGATCGCAGAGTCCGCATAGGCGGACTTCTTTTTTCCAGACATGAACTTTAGTCCGTCCTGTCCGCAACTTGTACAATGCAACAATAGTTTCCGCTTGATCGAGAGGCAATATGTCGATGTCCGCTTCAAAACACCAACCGAAAGAGTATCGAAAGACCGCAAATCTGATTTCCAAAGCTTCGAAAATCGTGATCGCGAGTCATCTCAACCCGGACGGGGACGCGCTTGGAAGCATGTTGGGCTTAACTCACGCCTTGAAAGCGCTGGGCAAGGACGTTATCCCGATTTCTACGGACGGAGTTCCTGCGACTTACTCTTGGATGCCGGGAGCGGAGTGGGTGCA
>JAYVOT010000409.1:0-1880 GCA_043757795.1 Chthonomonadaceae bacterium
CGCTATACAACGTGAATTCAGTCCCATGTTTGATGGAAGCGAATTCCGTTTTGACACGTATCTGATTTTCAAGAAGTTGCGTCTCGTCAACTTCCTGATAGGTCACCCCCTGATGATTGACCGCATATAACCCTCGGTTCATTCGCCCTCCTTTTTATCTCAATGCGTTGCCGCATGCGCTATAAAATCGAAGCTCGTCGGAGCATTGGGCGCTATCGAGATCGTGAGCCTCTCTTTGCAAAGGTTCTTTCACTAAATGACGACGCAATTCCTTTGAGCAAGGAACTGCTTTGAATGGAAATTAAGACTGAGGTCGAGCAGTGGACGCTAGGGTTAGGAAACCGGAGCAGTATTGAAAATTCACAACTGGATTTAGCAACACGTCGATATTGATTTTCGCGCCAATAACAGGCGCTCTCAAATGGAAGATGAAGCAGACTGACTGGTTTTCGTAACCGGATTCAAAAGCGCCGGATTTTGAGAATTACGCCAATAAAATCAATTCACATATGTTTGTGAGTCGCCTTAGGGCGAATCTGCGAGCCACTCTTCATCCTTCGTGGCAGCGGTGAACGTCCCGTCAGCATGTTTTTCGCGCTTTCGCCATTTTGCGTGCCCGTCCGCCAAGACGTAGACAAACCCGTCATTATGCCTGGAAAAGCCGTCTTGAGACTTGCCTGCGACTGAAAGTTTTTTCGGGTCGCGATGTTGCCACTGCCAATTTATTTCATGGCGCCCATGACTCAAAATCGAATTGTCGCCGTTTTCAGTATCCAGGTTTGAAGGAAGGTTGTCCGCGATCAGGATGCAGGAAGCGGGAGAGCTGACGGCGGCCAGGGATTTTCCTGCAACGCCAATATGCCTGCAGGCAGGGGCATCCGCCTCCGTGCAGTCCGCAGCGATAATGTCGTTGATGCCGTAATTGTAGGAAAACTGTTGGCTGAAAGTCGTTGTGCCGGTTTTAAAAAGAATTTTCTGACTTGCGCTCGGGCATTGAAGTATCTGCCAATTTTTGATAGACGGTTGAAGCATATCGCCCCAGAAGTATTCATAGGCGTCGCCTGCATCCCCTCCGCGCTCTGTGTTCATATAAGTTTCGTCATAGTCCTGCGCATACATCAGTGCGGCGGTTCCGATCTGCCGGACGTTCGAAAGGCAGGCGGTTTGCCTTGCCTTTTCTCTCGCCTGGGCGAAAACCGGAAACAGTATAGCGGCTAGTATCGCAATGATAGCGATTACAACGAGCAGTTCTATCAATGTGAAAGCGGATTTTTGATTGTTGTTCACCCTAAATCTCCCTCGCAGCGCGCAATATAAAAGTACTATCCGTATCACGCACAATTATTATACCGAGAAATAATTGAAGAGTCAATGCAGATTCAAAATTTTTTTAGTTCGAACTAATAAAATTAAGAATGTATAAAAAAATCATGATTAGTTTACAATTGGAACTAAAGATTCTGAGCCATGTCATTCTGGAACTTGCTCCTTTTATTGAAGCGATAGTTTTCCGCTGAAGCTCTTCATTCACTTTTAAGCTTCCTCGCCGTTTCAAGTTCCGGAATTGCACCGGAATGACCGCATACTCCTGCGGCCGCTCTGTTCGCGTTCGCGTTGAGCGTATCCAGATCGTCGTCCTGCAGAAGCCCGACTACCAGCGACGCAGTGAAAGCGTCTCCTGCGCCGACCGTATCGACGACTTTTGTTTGCAAACCCGGATGCTCGGAAACTCTCTCGCTCGTCAACAAAGAGCTTCCGGCTCCGCCCTTCGTGAGCGCTATCAAGTCGAGATCAAACCTGTTCCTGATTTCCGAGAGCGCCTTGTCAGGGGGGGAGTTAAATCCTAACAGCCGGGCGATTACGGGAGCCTCTTCGTGGTT
>JAYVOT010000410.1:0-1878 GCA_043757795.1 Chthonomonadaceae bacterium
CTCTCGCTGAAAACGCTGAGGACTTCTTTATTCAGGTTTTTCGCCGAGGCAAGGTCGATGCCGAAGGGCTTTTCAATGATAATTCGAGACCAACCTCCCTCGCGTCGGGGATGATGAAGCCCCGCCCCGCCAAGATGCTCTACGATGTTGCTGAAGTTGTCCGGAGGCGTCGCTAGATAGAAGAGGTGATTGCCGTTTAGATTAAACTGCTGATCAAGGGATGTCAGCTTGTCTGCAAGGTGTTCGTATCCCTCAGGATCGTCAAAGGCGGACTTGATATAGAAAAGTCTCTCGGCAAAGTGATCCCAGGCAGCTCCGTCAGAAGGCAGTTTGGGCGCGAACTCCTTCATCGCCGCTTGAGCCTCTTTTCGATAAACCTCGTCGTCTTTGTCGCGTCGGGCGAAGGCGACTATCACGAAATTCTTAGGAAGCAGACCCTGAGATGAGAGGCTGAAAAGACCGGGCATGATCTTTCGGCGCGTCAGGTCGCCGGTCGCTCCGAAAAGAACGAAGGCGCAGGAGGGCAGTCCGCTCTCTTTGGTTTCGATTGTTGTAGTATCCATGTATCCTCCATTTGGGAAGTTGATAATCGCACTTAATGAAAGTAAGACGCTTCAGGGTCGTGACAGCTATTTGAGCATAAAGACGTTAAGTTATGCGAATTTGGGAGACGCAAGTCTCGCAAGACTCCCGATTTCGAGGGAAAATGCCTTCTTGCCGGAAAATGGGAGCATTTTTTCAGGCAACACGGAATGTATTGCGGCAAAACTCTTGACCGGCTAACTCTCCTCCCCGAAGTTGGGAGCGGCGGGAAAAGCCGGGGGCGCGGTCGAGCGAGATTCGCAAACGAGCGTTTTCCAAAAAAATACCTGACTAGAAGCCTATCCGGGTAGGATGAAGTTACCCCTGCATCAGCCCCTCGAATCCCTTTTCTTCCACTCTTTCCAATCGGTTTTTGTCGCTTTCGTCATCGCTTCCGCAGCAGCTTGCAACCAGTCGGAGCCGGCGCGAGTTTCAAGGTCTTTCAATATGAGAGGGATCGCTTTTGTAGAGGCGAGGTGAATATTGCCTGTTTCAAAACCCATCGCATAGAGCAGGCGGACGGCATTCTCTTCGTCATTCAAGGTTCCCAACTCGACGCGACTGCAGTCCGGAGCAAGTCGTCTGCAAATCCAATTTTTGTTGACGGTGAGAAAAGGATCAGGGCAACGTACCGCTTTGGAAGCGAGTTTTTGACTTGCGTTTGCGGTTTTCGTCGTTTCGGGATTCGCCCATTCCCATGCGGAAGGAGCCGACGCCTTCACCTCTCTTGCGATTCTGCCTCCCCGCCAATCTGCCAGAGCCACGAATCTCTGCCGTCCCAGGCTCCCGAGTCCGGATCGCCTTGCTACGATTCTGTGGGGAAGATCTTTGTCCGGCAGTTGCTTTTTAAGCAGCATAGAAGCCGTTTCAGGAAGATCTTTTTCAATAGTATTCATGCCGTCCATCTTACGCCAAAACGCGATCGGGTTGCGTAGCTCGCCTTGAGCGAGTCTGCGCAACCAGTCGTTTTTTTCCGCAAGTATGCAGGGTTCGCCCCCGCAACGAAGCGAATCTCTATATCCTCTCAAAAGCGTTGCGCAAGTCTGATGAGAGTCGACGCGGAGGTGCGAATCGGCGAATTCAAGATTGGCGCTCACGGCAAGGCGAGTCAGATCAAGACAGTAGGGCATTATCGCCGCCTCGTCAAAATCATTTACTCCCCAGACAAGCCTTCCTTCGCTGTCTCGCCAGGTTCCGAAATTCTCGACATGCAGGTCTCCGACGCCCAGAACGAGCGGCGCGGATTTCAATTCAGGACAGACTTCCGGACAAATTTGCGCCCAGCGATAGAAAGTC
>JAYVOT010000411.1:0-1877 GCA_043757795.1 Chthonomonadaceae bacterium
GGCAAAAAGGGGTCAAAAGAGCCAAATTGCCGTGGCACAAGCCCGTATACAAGGGTAAAAAAACAATACCAAAATTGAATAATTAGTCTAAACGTCAAAATGACTACCGAATTTTGGTGAATCGCCATCTAAGGAATTAACCTTCAATCCTGACCCGAAATCGGCTCAGGCGCTCTTTTGCGCGATAACGGGCGCGACCGGCGCAGTCTATCGAGGGTGACTTTCAGATAGGGGCGTTGCGAGGAGGATTCCACCGGTTCCTCCCTCTCTGTCGCTTCCGCCGAACCTACTCTTTCTCGTTGCGAGAATTCAATTATCTTATTATACCCTGACAGTCATTAGCGATGGAGATTTTCAAATTTTATGGACTTGCAACGCTCACACTCTCTTTTGCGCGATCACGGGCGAAACCCGGCAATGCTTGAGCGCAGGACGTGACTATGTTTGCGGTTCAGAGTTGCTGCTCCGGGGCGACTTTCGGCGGGCAACCAGTCAGAAGGTTCGCAACAACCCCTCCCTCTCTGAGACTTCATGCCCACTTACTTTTCCCCATCATCGCCTTCAAACTGGTTCAAATTTTTGAGTATTGTACTCTGTTCCAGAGTGGAAAACAAGAAGGAGAAAACTTTGAGCGTAAGCCTTCATAACACGAAAGAAAGTGTTGCCAGAGCCTCCTCAAGCCAGAATCAGTATTGAGCGTTATAATCTTTTTTGAAAGGTTATTCCGTGCTTCGCTACTGACCTAATCGCTGTTATAGTACTCGAAGGTCGTGACTGTGCCATCGGTGTCGGTTCGGGTCGTGACGTTGTTGACGCCGTCGTAGGCATAAGCGTAGTGCGCGTTGGTCGCGTTTGCGCAGGTCTTGTGAAGGATGTCGGTCGTGCGGTTCGCGTTGTCGTAGGTGAAGGTCGTCTCGCTGTAGGAGTTGGTCGTGCTTGTGAGGCGGTTAATGCTTCTGCTGGCTCAATTTTTAACGTAGGAAATGGCTCAATTCTAGGTGCGACTTGAAACTTTACAAACTATAATGGTTCACTGTAGTGGAATTAAATCATATCCAATTGCCTTTTTTAGTAACCTTTCACACTCCCATATTCCTGATCCATGACAAAAAAACAGTGCATATTCTCCTGCCTTGAATGATAGAATTGCGCTATCATCATAGACGTTGAAATGCGCTTCAGCTTCTAGGATACTCAGTCGAACAGGCGGTTTCCCGGGCAAATAGTATATTCCTGTCTGGTCGTGTATTAAAAAAATTGAGTTAAGGTTGGTCGTTAGTGGGCTCTTCAATTTTTTGCAGTAGTCGTTCGATGAAAAAGATCTAAGCAAATCATTTGCTTTAGTATATAGTTTGATTACTTTTTTGCTCCTCGGTAATCTTAAATAATCATGGCGCTTATCAATCAAGAATTCAACCCACCTGTCTTGAAAACCGGCATTGACAAATGTTTTGATGAACAACCGTAAATGAAGTTCTAATTCCTCATTACTTACATCAGTTTGATGAATTCCATTAATTAACACTATTCTTGTCCTCTCGAGTACGCTTATATAAAACCAATACCTTCGCCAAAAATAATTCGGTAAGAACAAGTAATTAGGGGCTTCCTTCTCGAATAGTCAGTTGTCTATAAATCCCATCGAGAGGCAAGGAAGCCCATGAACATTTTACCCTTCTTCCACTGTTTGTCAAACCTTATGCCTGCCGTAACTCATCAGCAATTGCAAATCATCGTTGCCGAAGAGTTTTACTCATCCGGACGGTCAACCCAACTCGGCATCTCCGGATAGACGAAAAAAGGAGGAAGCTATCGAACCGTCCAGCGTCTCTTACATACGAAAATAGATTGGGATCAAACGCTGAAACAGTTCCGGC
>JAYVOT010000412.1:0-1876 GCA_043757795.1 Chthonomonadaceae bacterium
GTTCGAACTGAGCGTCCCCGACCTTTCTTCTGACCGCGATACGAACGATGTCTCTAAAATCCTGAAACGAGACCGCTTTCTCTTTGCCGAAACTCAACCCTAGAAACTTCATGCTTGCTTCGCTTCCCTTCAAATCATCTCGCTTCAAAGATAGAAATTATCCGACGCTTCTGAAATTGCTTTACCAAAAATAACGATGAATGTAGATTCACCGAAAAGGGGTGAGAATCCTTTCATGTCCGTCAATTTTCAGTAAGTCTTGACTGAAAATAATATTGAAACTCAATCGCTCATTTCATCCGAAAGAGAAATAAGGCGTCAGGGGGCTCGTTGCACAGTCGCTTCAGAGGGAGTCGAGAGCGCACGAAAGTTCCGGGCTTAAAGAGGCGTTGTAAGGCTCATCCTCGAATAGGCACATAGGCGAACCTTGAATCCGGACTGTTCCGGAGAAAGCAATAGGTTTCGAAACGCATTTCAGGATTGGGCAATTGGGAGTTTAAGTTTGCATATTCATCTTGTCCGAATGGATTTCACGTATTTCGTTTCTGAAATTCAATTTCAACTTCTTTCTGCAACTGAATAGCTCATATTAGGCGCTCCGTAGGACGAAATGTCCGGGTGTTGAAATGAAAACACCTGGCGCCAAAATGTACGTCCTGGACGCGAGATTCCGGGGTCTCAAAAACCAATCTATTTCCGTCAAGTTTGAAGGTCCAGCATAACTATGTCCAAAAAACACTTCCGCCGATGGCGCATTTGAAAAGGGCTTGCCCAATGTGACGATTCCCAACATTGAGATTGCATTGTTTTCCACCCGAAGGATTTCCTGCCGAAGGCGCTATAGCGAAAAAGCTCTGCCCGTCGTGACGATTCGCGGCGTTTCTCACGTCCGGAGAATGCCCATTCATTTGCCGGTTGTTTTCAACACACGGATTTGTTGGTTGCATAACATGATTGAGTAGTTCCAATCTTTTTAGGTCAGGATTTATCGACTTAGGCATTTATGGAAACTCCTGCAACCTGCTGTGCGGTATAATAGAGGTAGCGCAAACATTTTGAAAGGCTTTGAAAAATATGTCTGAGATCAGAGACAAGAGCGTTCGAAAAGTCATCATCATCGGGTCCGGTCCCGCAGGTTACACCGCCGCTCTTTACGCAGGCCGAGCGAACTTAAATCCGCTTTTAATTGATGGAGGAGTGGGGAGAGGACAGGAGTTGTTGGGCGCAGGCGGGCAGCTGATGATAACGACGGAAGTTGAAAACTATCCCGGTTTCGAGCATGGCATTCAAGGACCTGAACTCATGCAAGTGATGCGAAAACAGGCTCTCCGCTTCAATGTAGATGTCGTTGAAGAGCTTGCCACGAAGGTTGATTTTTCCGAAAGACCCTTCAAAGTCTGGGTAAACGACGATCTATATCGTGCGCAGACGATCATCGTTTCTACCGGAGCCTCCGCTAAGTGGATCGGACTGCCGGAAGAGAGACCGGTTTGGGAGGGCGGGCTTGGCGGGTCCGGCGTTTCCGCTTGCGCCACCTGCGACGGGTTTTTCTTCAAAAACAAGACCATCGCAGTTGTCGGCGGCGGCGACACGGCAATGGAGGAAGCGATCTACCTTACGAATCACGCAAGCAAAGTCTATGTCATTCATCGACGCGAGGCATTGAGGGCGTCAAAAATCATGCAGGATCGCGCTTTCAAAAACCCGAAAATCGAATTTGTCTGGAACGCTGCAGTCGAGAGAATTCACGACCCGGCGGCAAAACGAGTCAGCGGCCTCACCCTTCGCAACACTGTGACGGATGAATTGACTGAACTTCCGATCGAGGGGCTGTTCGTGGCGATCGGTCATAAACCGAATACCGATCTTTTTGTAG
>JAYVOT010000413.1:0-6825 GCA_043757795.1 Chthonomonadaceae bacterium
TCTCAGACCGAAACGATGAATTCGAAGAGTTGGGAGCGGAGATTCTTGGCGTATCCGTGGACTCTGTCCACTCCCATCTCGCCTGGACGAACTTGCCGCGCGGCGCGAACGGAATTGGGAAGCTAAAGTATCCGCTTGCGTCCGATTCTTTAAAAAAGGTCTCGCGCGAATACGGAGTTTTGATAGAGAATGAAGGAATTGCGCTCAGGGGGCTTTTCATCATTGATCCTGACGGAATACTGCAGTACGCAGTAGTGAATAATCTCAATATTGGTCGAAGCACGGATGAAACGCTTAGAGTTTTGCAAGCTCTTCAGACGGGCGGCATGTGTCCCTCCGACTGGAGACCCGGCAAAATGATGATCCTCGATTCTTGACTTCCTGTTCAGTCCGCTTTCGTCAGTCAAAGTCGGCGAAAGGGCTTACATTTCAAAGGCGCCTCCTATGACCCGAAATTCCAATCAACCGCCAAAGAAATTTTCACGAAAATCCCGAATTGTCCTGTTTTCAACATTTGGGGTTTTCGCTTTCTTATTCGCCTTTTGTTGCTATATAGGCGTGCTGGGAGGAAACGTTCGAGAAATTGATCGCGGCAAATTCTATCGTTCAGCCACACTCACCGGTTTCAGCTATACTGGGATCACGGCGGCAATCACTGGCAACTCACTGGATAATGTCCTAAAAAAAGACAGCATTAAAACAGTAGTGAATCTGCGCGGCGGTTCGGATAGCGACGACTGGTATCATCAGGAAGTGGAAGCCTGCAAAACGAACGGCGTCGAGCACCTCGATTTTCCAATGAGCGCTCGAAAATTGCCTCCGCCGGAAGTCGTCGAGGGTTTAATTAAGACATTTGATCATGGGAAATTCCCGATCCTGATCCACTGTCAGGCCGGCTCCGACAGAACAGGTATGGCAAGCACTCTTTACAAATACCTTGAAAGCGGTCAACCGCTTGATGACGCTCAGCGCGATCAACTCACCTGGAGATACGGACATTTTCCTGTCTCCAAAACGCGTAAAATGGACGATTTTTTCGACCTCTACCGCAAAAACGGAAACGGAATGGATTTTCGGAAATGGGTTCATACGAAGTACCCTCAACTGTACAATTCGGAACCGGAATAGATCATCAATCCTGATGCGAACTGCGCAAAGCTTCCCAAAAACAGATTCTCTCCCTCAAAGATGCGCGGGAGCGTGGAGCGCCGGAGGCACGGTCTCGAAAGAATCTCAAAGCGGTTCGCAAACGCGCACGAATTTCTAAACGCAGTCGTTATCAACAAATCAAGGAGTGAATGAAACAAGTATGAAGTATCGAAAATTAGGTTCCAGCGATGTCGAAGTGTCTGAGATCAGTTTCGGCTGCTGGACGATGGGCGGACTGAACTGGGTGAACGGCAACGCCAACGGTTGGGCGAACGTGGACGAAGACGAGATCGCGGCGGGGATAAAAGTCGCGATTGATGCCGGAGTGAATCACTTCGACAACGCAGACGTCTACGGCAACGGAAAAGCCGAACGAATGCTCGCAAGAGTCTTCGACAAGCTCGGAGTGAAGAGCGAAGACTTCGTCATCGCGACAAAAATCGGGCATTTTCCTGGGACTGCGGAGCACGCCTACGAAGCGGCTCATATTCGGCATCAGTGCGAGCAGAGCCTTATCAACCTCAAACGAGACTACATCGACCTCTACTATTTCCATCACGGCGGCTTCGGCGATCATCTCGAAGAGGCGGCCGCGACTCTGGACAGTCTCGTAGCGGAAGGCAAAGTTCGATTGAAAGGTCAATCCGCCTACTCCTACGACGACTTTGCAAAAGCGGTTCCGGTGGTCAAGCCTGTCGCGTTGCAGAGTTGGGCGCACGCTCTCGACATTCAGTTCGTAAGTCCGGACGCAAAATTGCAGGGATTGATGAACGATCACAAATGCTCATTCGTGGCGTTTTCGCCGCTTGCGCAGGGTCGCTTGCTAGACAAATTCGACCCGAACAACCCTCCGACTTTTGAGCCGGGAGACCACAGACAGGGAAGCGGAGCTTTCAAGGCGGAGGCCATTCTCGCCCTCAAACCCAAACTGGAGAAGTTGAAAGCGCGATTTGGAGAGAAGACGGAAGACCTCGCCCGAATGTCTCTGCAGTACCTCCTCGCCATGCCGAACGTCGCTTGCGTCATTCCCGGCTTTCGAAACCCGCGACAGGCCGCTTGCAACGTCGCCGGTGCGGATAAGCCTCTGAGCGCGGAAGACGTTGCGTTTATCCGCGAGACCTTGAAATAAATCCGCTCGCGGGCAAACTCTGAGAACAATAGAGAGCGGTTCATCGTATATGCGATGAACCGCTCTCAGTGTTTGAAACTATATATGACCAGGCTTTAAGAGACAGCCCTGCAATGCTGCTTCGCATCCCGATTGATGTGCTGAGTCGCGAGTTTATAGAGGTTGGCATCCGTTTGTTTCTCTTCATTCAGAGAGGCTTGAAGCAGAGCGACAGCGTCCTTTTCGCCAAGCAGTTTGGCATAGGCGATCACTGACCCGTATCCCGCCATTTCATAATGCTCCACATGTTGCGCTTGAGAGATCAAGCCTGCGTCCATAACGGCGTCTTCGGCTTCTTCCGCCATAAGTTCCTTTGCTTCCTCCTGAATGCCTTGCATTCCTTTGCAAAGTTTACCCGTAGGCTTCTCGCCGAGACTTGTGAATATCTGCTTTAATCGCTCCACTTGCCCATGCGTCTGTTCAAGATGTTCGGTGAAAGCCGCTTTCAAATCGGGAGATTTGGCTTTCTTCGCCATTTTCGGAAGTCCGCTTATGATTTGCGTTTCCGCGCTGTAGAGGTCTTTGAGTTCCTCAATGTAGAGGTCTTTGAGCGTGCTTAGTTTTGACATCGTTTTCCCTATTGAGACTGAGAGTCTTTAGTGATCGTCAAATCGTCTGATACATCGTTGCACAAGAAAAGACTATCATACTCTGTCGGGCGATTTGAAAAGTGAAATAAAGTTGTCAGGGCAAATTTCTCTTCCTGTACGGCATCATGGCAATTCGGAATAAAAGAAATGCAATTAGCGCTCGACATTTCTCCGGTAGAGATAAGTTGAGCATTTTCCCTTGACAACGAAGGTAGGACGGGAAGAAATAATAGGGGGTTCCCAACTTCTACTTTCGTTAAAAAAAATTGCAGTTTATCGGCGCAATTTTAATTAAAAGTCGAGAACGATTGAAATGAATTTTGCGAATTCGGTTTTTAAAAAAAATATTCTCACTTTTCCAGTTTGCTATTAAATAAAGAGGAGGAAAAACATCATTCAAAACGAATATGTTATTTCATTACTCCAGTATCCGACGGAATAATTATAAGCAGGCGTCCGCTTCACTCAGGGACAAAGAGTGAAATATGAAATTATAAGGAATTGTGAAATGCGCCAAACACAGAGTCATGACACCCTTTCGGAAATAAAGCAAACTGTCGCCTTGAATTCTCACGCAAGTATCAACTCGCCATCTGACTCTCCCTCTCACCCATTTCAGATTGAAGCGAACTTCAGGATTGCGCTGACCCATGCCGCCATCGGTTTTACAATGACTACCCTTGAAGGAAAGTTCGTAGAGGCGAACCCGATGTTCTGCGCGATAACGGGGTATTCGCTTGAAGAACTCCGCAACCTTTCCATTTCACAATTAATTCATCCTGACGACTTGGCGGAAAACATCTTACAAGGCGAGCGACTGTTGTCAGGAGAGATTTCTCACTACGTGATCCAAAAGCGATATATTCGAAAAGACGGCAAAATCGTATGGGTACGGAAAAGCGGATCTATCGCCTATGACGAATCGGGAATACCGAAATGGCTAGTAGCGCTAATTGAAGATATTTCCGCCCGCAAAGAGGCTGAAGAAAAGTTGGAACAAGAAGTCCAGGCGATGCGAGAGAATCGCACCTTCCTCTTCTCTTTATTGCAGGCGGCTCCGATCGGTTTTTGCTTCTTTGACCTCAACCGTCGTTACCAGATGATAAACTCTAGACTTGCCGAAATAAATGGCATTCCTTCGGAAGAACATATCGGAAGAACGCTTCGCGAGATCGTTCCAAGTATGGCGGATGAAATTGATGCGCTTTTTGATCAAGTGTTGAAGACCGGAGCGGGTATCCCTGAGTATTTGATTTCAGGGGAGACTTTCAAATATCCCGGAGTGCAACGGCATTGGACGGCAAGTTGGTACCCTGTAAAGAATTCGGATGAGCAAATAATAGGGGTAGGAGTTTTTGCAAATGAAGTGACTCAGCAACGACAAACTGAGAAGGCTTTGCTGGCGGCGCGAAACGCCTTTCGTCAATTTGTCGAGTATTCTCCCTTTGGAGTTTACGCAATTGACTCGAATTTTTGTGTGTTTCAGATAAGCGAAGGCGCGAAAAAGATATTTGAAAAATTTGACCCGATACTCGGTCGAGACTTCGCGGAAATCGTTCGCATTCTCTGGCCGGAGCCTTACGCTACGGAGATAATCGCTCACTTTCGGCACACTCTTGAAACAGGCAAGCCTTTTCACGTGACCGCCTCAACCGAAGATCGGAAAGATACGAATGTCACGGAAACCTACGATTGGAAGATTGAAAGGGTAACCCTGCCCGATGGTCAACTCGGGGTCGTCTGCCACTATTACGACCTCTCCGAGCGACAGCGTTTCGAGGAAGATCTGAAAACGAGCGAAGAGAGATTGCGTCTTGCCACAAGCGCTATGAAGGGGGTTGTGTTCGACTGGGATTTTGAAACCGATTTCGTTTATCGATCCGAAGGTTTGAAAAGGCTCTCAGGATACTCTCCCGAAGAAGTTCCGCACAATCCGAAGTGGTGGTCCAGCTTAATTCATCCCGATGACGTGGCGGCGCTTCAAAGACACTTTCAAGAGGACTCCCCTTCCGACTTTCAAGAAGAGTATCGGTTCCTCCATCGCGAGGGACGTTATGTCAATGTGGTAGAGCAGGGGAGCCTTATTCGAAATGCAGCGGGGAAAATAGTACGCGTCATTGGAACGACTCTGGATATTTCGGAACAAAAAAAAGCGCAAGCGGAAATTTCCGATTTGAACCTGCGATTGCAACGCGCAGTCGCCGAGACGCATCATCGCGTCAAGAACAATTTGCAGATGCTATCTGCGCTCGTAGGCTTGCAACAAGCCGACGACCGGGAACTCGTGCCTGCATCCTCGCTAATACGCATCGATCAACACATTCATGCCCTCGCAACGCTACATGACCTTCTGACATTGGAATCGAAGGTCTCGGCGGATCAAGACGCGGTTTCGCTCAAATCCGCTCTGGAAAGACTCGTACCGGTCTGGCAAGTCACTGCCGTTCCTCGAAAAATTTTACTTATGTCCGAAGAGATTCGCGTCTCTCTCAAGCAGAGCGGTTCTTTTCTTTTGCTAGTCAACGAATTGGTTTCAAACGCTTTTAAGCATGGCAAAGGAGATGTGACCGTATCGCTCTATTCTACTTTTGATCCCGATAATGACGCAAAATCGGCTTGTTTGGAAATATGCGACGACGGAGTAGGCTTCCCCGTAGACTTTAACGCCGCAAAAGCAGCAAACACGGGATTGGAACTGACTGATTCGCTCGCTAGATGGGACTTGAAGGGTGAAATTTCTTACGATAATCGAGTGGAGGGAGGGGGGAAAGTTAAAGTGATCTTCCCAATCAATAAATCCAATGACCATAGTTAATGCATAAACCAGCGAGTTGAGGAAGGTGTTGGGTTAAAAACCCGACGTCTTTTTCAACCCGAAAAGGCGAAGTTATCGATTTCAAACGCGAAATTCAGTTCAAATTCCATCGAATCCGCTCAAAAACCCTACTTGACTTTATTCATTTCGACTGAATGTACGAATTGAGCGAAATCGCCTGGAATGACTTCACTCAATTCGTTTTTGGGATAGTTGTGAACTCCGGCTTTATCATAAGCCGTTGCGACGAATTCTCCGCAGGAGTACTTGCCTGCTGAGGTATAGTTGAAGTGAATAACTTTGCAGATTCTTTCCAAAAAAATGAAAGCTAAGTCCATGAAATCATATCCGTCGCCGATTTGCGTTTCAGCCCATAGCATGGCTTCCTCGCCCCTGTCGTGAGGCGAAGGAACCACGATGTAATCCTTTTCCCGTCCGCTTAAGTCTCCGATTACGACGCCTGAAGTGATCGCTTCCACGACAGTTCCGTCTCCGGAATACAGCGCAGCATGGTAAAAAGGCGAACCGGTCAATACGGTTATGAATTTGTTGATGCCTTTTGCATTGTGAAAGAGCAGTATATCTCCTCGGTTTAGAGTCGGAGAATCTTGAATCGCAGTTTCATCATTCGCAACTTCATCATTTTTCGGACATTTAGCTTGCCGGTGTTTGAGGCAGAAAAAGCATCCTACTCCCACGCAAACTCCCAGTATCAGTCCGACAGCTCCCGGAGAAATCCGTTTGTCGTCATTAGTAGGCAATGGCATACTCCAAATCTTTTCTCATTTATGCCTTTCGTATGTATTTATTATTTCATGTTACCCAAACGACAGTAGGTCATGACTAGAGTCCCATGACTAAAGTCACGGTCTGGGTGGCGTTCCGCCGGGTGTGCTTCGCACACGATACTCAAGGTCCGGAGTATGCTCAACAAGAGACGCCCCTGCAAACCGGCGCAGGGATGGCAGTCCTACGGGCAGGCAAGTCCGACTCATGTCCGAAGGACATCCGGTGCGAAGCGCCACCGAGACCGTGACTTTAGTCATGGGATTCAAAAGCGCTCTCGAAAAAATCATTTGGTCGTCAGGTCTGCGTAACATCAG
>JAYVOT010000414.1:0-1872 GCA_043757795.1 Chthonomonadaceae bacterium
CTTTTCTCTATCGAAAATGCCCGTTGAAATCGGTCTGTAGGCAACCATAAATTGGGGTATGTCTATCAATTTTATTGGCTGATGAGATCCAAAGGTCAAAAAATTTAGATGCGCTAGCCCTGGGTACTCATCCAGCGATCAAGAGCCTCTTCAATTTTGTGAGCGGTTTGCAACTTCATCCCCATAAACTTTTCGAACTTCGGCAGGCTCGTTTCCGGGTTATCGGATTTTTTCAGCAGCATGCGCTCCCTTTTGATCTCAACCAATTCGTATTTTTTCGAGGCGAGAAACAGTCGGAGCAGACGCAAATAGGTCCGTTTTGGCACGATGGAGGTATGCCCATATGAGATAAGCAGGTACTCGATCTGAGAATTTTCAATGGATTTTGCCGCTTCCGTTTCTGAAAGTTCGTTGAGATCATAGCCATCGTGCTGCCGGAGAGTCAGCAGCCCGCCTCCCCAACCTGCTCTATAGAAAGGGAGAGCGAAGCAGTAAACTGTCTGGCGCATCGCGAGATGCGGCAGGAAAACCGTGGATGCGGAGACTGAACTTTCCGGCGGAATGCTTTGAAGAACTGAATGTATGGAGTCGACCTGAGCTTGAGTTTTGAAAAATCGCTGTTGAATTTGGAGCGAATGAATGATTGCAATATTTCCGGCTATCGCCGCCAGAAGACAACCCGACAGTAATATCTGTAGTTTCCGGAAGGATCGATAGTCTTTTACTAGCCAGTCGAAGCCGGCAATCGAGGCGTCAAAGAGAAACGGAAGGGCAGGGCAGAGACTCCACTGATCGATGCGATGCATCCAGTCTCTGCTGCTTAGAAAAACAGAGAGGAGAACCGGAACTGCGGGAAGGAGGCGGATAGGCTGTAAGAGGGGAAGAAGCGCCAGTGGAACGAACAGCAGGTAGAGTACGTTGCGATTGTCGGCGCGATTTAGAATGGCGATGACTGCATTCGGCTTTGCGAAGAGAGTATGCAATATCTCTGGAAGGCTGTTTCCGAGGTTGTGATATATCCAGAGATAGGGAGTTGGTTGCCAATGGTTGCAGGCGCGAATAGCGAGGTTCGCGATCAACCACCCTGCCAAACCTGCCCCCATTGTCGCAATCGCTGCTTTCCGATCTCGCTGAAGAAGCGTTAATCCCCAGATAAACACGTAGAAACCAACAGTCTCTTTCGTCATCATCGCGATCACAATCGAGGCAAAGAAGACTTTTCGGCGCTCGGTTTCGAACCCCCAGATCGCGAGGAGCAAGGCGGGAACGGCAAACGTATCCGGATGAAATTCTGCGAGATTGATCGAGGAGACTCCAGGATGACAGAGGTAGAGAATTGCAAAGAGGAGGGCGAATGAATTGGATTTGAGTCTGTGATGCGCCAACAGAAACAGCGGGAATGCGCCGGAACCTAATGCCAGACTCTGCGACAGCAGAAGCGTTTTGGGGGTGGGAAAGAGCCGAAAGATCGGGGCTAACAGATAGAGCAAGGGGCTGAAATGATCGCCGAGGATATGGACGCCTCGAACGGAGACAAAGGGAGTTTGACCCTGACTGATGAGCCAGGTCGCTTGCGTGAAGATGCTCAGATCGTAGCCGATATACTGAAACTTGTCCAGTTTTTGGAAAGAACCATAGGCTGTCCATGAGACATAGAGGAGGACTGACAGTGAAAGGAACACCCATGTCAGTTGCTGAGGTGAGATCGGCGATTTTTTCATGCCCCTGAGTATACTCTAATTATTTTTAATACCTCTTCGACCAAAGTGCGAATCCAGGGCTAGCGCATCAAAATTCAAGTCAGCAAATGCCAACGTATATCAACAGTTAACACTCATTCCTTTTCTCTAACGAAAATACCCTTTGAAATCG
>JAYVOT010000415.1:0-6813 GCA_043757795.1 Chthonomonadaceae bacterium
AATCGCTGATGGTTCGACATTTTCTTATTACCTCATGGAATATTGCCTACGTTTGTTGGTATACATAACCCACGAACGTAGGTTTGTCAAGAGTTCCTACAGAAAATATTTCGCAATATGGGTTTCATCCTGGTGAAAATGTTATGAGCTTATGTTTATTATGGGTACAATTTTTTTGACTCAAGAGCTGATTTGGCGTTATTTTAGGGTATACTCCTGCCATTGCCATCATTCATACTTGTGTAACCTTGACTGTCGTATCTTTATGCGGTAGCGGGGGGGAGATATTCATGTTCATTAGACCCGCCTTCCACATGGCCGGGAGATATTCGTCTGCGTTTGTCGCCGCAAGCCTCGCTTTAACCTTGCTGTCAACGCTTCCAACCTCAGCGAGAGCTGACGGCAAAGAGATTTTAACCAAAACGCTCGACCTCTATAAAAATGCCAAGTCGTTTCAAGGGACAGTGATTGTCAAAGAAGTCGGATCCGGAAAGAATGGCAAGCAAGTCGTTATCACGCGGACAGAGCGAATTCAGTATCAGAGTCCAAACAAATTCCATGTCGAAGCCAACTCCGTCGCGTCCGGATTGGACACAGCGCAGACTCAACAACTGCAAGCTGGAAATCTGAAAATCTATTGTGACGGCAAACAGACCATCATCTATTCACCCCTCCAAAATAAATTTGCAAAACGTCCGGCGCCTCCGGCTATCACGCTTTTCCAGATCAGCGAAGTCCTTCTGAAACTCCAACAGATCAATATCAGCAGCTTGAAACTGTTGCCGAACGGCGGAACGGTTCAGGGTAGACCAGTCGTCATGATAGAGTCGGTACTGCCGCCGTTACCGAAAACAGCTACGCCCGATGAGCAAAAAAAGCTGAACGACTACTTGAAAACGATCAAACAGAGTCCTCGCTTTTCGGTAGATAAAGAGAAGAACACGCTTCTGAATATTACTCAGAGCATTGCAGGTCTGTCATTGCAGATAGACTTCACCTCACAACTATTCAACCCGGCTCTGCCTCCCTCTGCATTCGTATTTGCAGCGCCTAAAGGGGCGACGGCAGCCCAGGCCAAACCTGCCTCCGGACCACCGCAAATGAACCTTGGCGGGAAACCCAAATAGTGCATATCGGCGAGACACTCCGCTTCTATTTGGTGCGACACGGCGTCACGGACTGGAATCGTGAAAAGCGATGGCAAGGTCACAGCGACACTCCCCTCAATGACCAGGGTAGAGAGCAAGCGAAGCGAATAGGTTTGCGATTGTCCCAAATTGAGCGTCCGCCTCAAGCGGTCTGGTCGAGCGATCTTTCCCGAGCTTTCGACACGGCGCAAGCAATTGCGACGCCCCTCGGCATTCCAGTATACGCAACTCCGCTCCTGCGAGAAATGGCGCTTGGGGAATGGGAGGGGTTGCAAGAAAAGGACATTCTTGCTCGCGGCGACGCCGAACGCTTCGCACGATACAAGCTTTCGCCGGCGGAACATCGTCCTCCGGGCGGCGAGTCGCTTGAAAGCGCGTTCAATCGTCTAAAGCAATTCCTGAGCGAGATACGCGAGAAACATCCTGCCGGACAAATCGCTGTCGTGGGGCATGGCGGCTCTCTTCGCGCCATGTTCGCCGACGCTCTGGACGCTCCTGTCACCTCAATGCTTCGGTTTCAACTTGGCAATTGCTCCCTGAGCATATTGGAAGACACGAAAACCGATGAAGGATGGGTGCGACGAATACAACTGCTCAACGACACTAGCCATCTTTAAACCTCAAATTTCGATGCCCTGAACTGCGAAATACGGGCAGATTGAGAACTGCGAAATACGCAAAAAATGCTGAGGGGAATGCAAAAAAGCGAATGTTTTCTTTAAAATGCCCTCCAATCTCCTTTATGCAAGAGTCACGAGAGTTCGGAGTCTCTCTTTAGTAAGTCAGAATTCATTTGCTTGGGGAGATTCGGGACTCCCCTGCCTTTTCCAGGCGGGGTAGGGCGCTTCAGAGTTTAAGGCGGTTTTGTTTTCGCATTTTTTCCGCGTATTTCGCGTATTTCACGGTGCTCAATCTCTCCATGTTTCGCTTATTTCACGGGTACTATCTACGCGTATTTCGCGATACTCAATTCTCTTCAAGCTTCACGGTTATTTTTGATTTGAAAGGCGACTTACAATGGCGGAAGACCCAATTTTGGATGTAATCGAGTCCCACAGCGAGCATGATGCAGGACGAAGGAATTTTCTTGCTACAGCCTTTGCCGCCGCTTCCGCATTTGGACTAGAAAGCATGACCGCTCCTGCCGCTCATGCGGAGCAGACGCCTCCCGCACGAAAACGCCCTGTCGCGCACAACGACAAGATTCCCATCGCAATCATCGGTTGCGGAGGCATGGGAACCTTCAACATGACAAAACTCATGGAGAAACCTGAAGTTCAGATCGTCGCGCTTTGCGATGCGGATTCGGCTCACTTCGCAAAAGCTTCCGCTCTTGTTGAGAAAAAATACGGTAGAAAACCACGCACTTACAAAGACTATCGCCGAGTTCTTGACCGCGACGATGTGAAAGCGGTTCTCATTGCAACGCCCGATCATTGGCACGCTCTCCCCCTCATCTACTCCTGCGACTCCGGCAAGGACATCTACTGTGAGAAACCGATTTCACACAATATCATCGAAGCGAAAGCGATGAACGAAGCGGTTTTGAACTCAAAAAGAGTGGTGCAAGTGGGAACCTGGCAACGGAGCATACGAGAGTTTATGAACGCGGTCGCCTATATTCGCGCAGGCAAATTGGGGCGAGTCACCCAAATTCGAGCCTGGAAGACGGACAATGAAAAAGTCGGCAGATTGGCGACGTCTAGACCGCCCTCCACTCTCGATTATGATTTATGGACTGGTCCCGCGGAGAAAGTTCCCTACCGAGAGAAAGCGGTTCATTTCAACTGGCGTTGGTTTTTGAACTACGGTTCGGGGATGACCGGCGATTGGGGCGTGCATATGATAGACATTGCGCTTCTTGCAATGGGCGAAGGAACGACTCTTCCGATGCCCTCGGAAGTCTACGCAACGGGCGGGAAGTGGGCATTTCCCGCAGACGACAGAACAGCGCCGGACACCGTCGTCGCGATGCTGAAATTCAAAAACCCGGATTTCGTCCTGCATTGGGAGACCCAACGAAGCCACCCCGGCAGACCGGATCAGGGCGTTGAATTTATAAGCGCAGACGGCAGAAGTCTGATGGTCTGGCGAAGAGGGTGGAAGGTAGTCGATAAAGCCGGCAAGGAGATGTCGAAGGAAGAATTGGACAGAGAGCAAGTTCCCGTTGTAGAAGATCACTGGCAAAACTGGCTGGATTGCATGAGGACTCGAAAAGTCCCCCGCTCCCCGCTCTCCTCAATGGCGCAGACCACGATTGTCTGTCACCTCATCAATGCGGCTCAGCAGAGCGAATCGGTAGTGCGGTGGGACTCCGCTGCTGTAGATATTCTTGGCAAAGCTGGCAAAAACACGCTCTCGTACGAGCGCGATTACCGCGCCCCCTGGCAATTGCCGCGGACTTCTTAGGTTCACGTGACACTCGTATGGAATCGTAAATGCTAACTCCCTCGCATTCTGGAATACGAAGGAGTTAGCTCTGCATTCGCTGAAAATCTAGCCTCTCCGAACTTGTCGTACTTGTATCAAGCTTTAAGAGAAGCGAAGAATTTACCTCAGCTTGCGCAATGGCCGAGGGTTTGCACGCACCGACACTTTACAACCATGCGCCTTATTCCGTTGTTCATATAGAGCCATGCCCTCTGCTCATCGGTTTATAGCGTAACTTCGTACAATGAACGAGTCATGTTGCACTTCTTTCATTCAATGCAGCCTTAATCCACACATCTACCCATTCCCAACCCAAAAAAGCCTCTAATCGGAACCGCTTACCTGTTCCAACGGAGGCTTTTTACAACGAAATGAAAGAGGAAGGGATGCTCACAAAATTGTGAAGCGAGAATGAGTCCGGAGACCAGGGCAATTGCCTACATTCAGACAACTAGAGGATGCGGGATCACAAAAGCTATCAACATTTATGGGAATTATGAAATAAAATGTTCTACGAGAATTTATTGGTTTTCCGGAATTTCACACATCTCGACGAGTCTAATCGGGTCTGCTTTTTTGCAGACGATCAGGTCTCCAGGGCGTAATTTCCGCCCACGCCTCCCCTCTTCCAAGCCATTCACCATGACAACCATATCAAAAAGATAATGTTTTGCCTCACCGCCGCTCGATATAATACCGACTACTTTGAGGAGTTGGCCGAGCGTTATATGATCGCCCTGCACTTCAATCACTGTTTCTTGCACCTGAAGCAGGTGTGTTTTCGTTCGCATTTCAAAACTCCATTCTTTCTCATTTATAGTCAGTTCTTCCCGAATTTGTCCTCGGGGCGTAGTTGAGCGAATTCTATAGAGTATGTCGTTATGTTTATTTCAGACAAACTTCTCGCGGTTTAGAGGGGGAAGATGTAATTTATCGTCCAATTTGCTTTCAAAACCACTTTCGGAGGGGGCGCAACGATCTAAAAGAAATTGAGTAATTCAGAGAAAAAAATTGACGCTACTGAGCTGAATCTATCGGATGCGACGTCTCCGGAGTATGTGAATGCCAGAGGCCGATATGTTTGTGCGCGTTTTCGTGAATAAGATTCACTCTCAACAGCAACTCGCGATTTGAAAGTATCTCTTTAGTCGTACCCTCCGCAACAAGCGTATGATCTTCACTGAATATCAGTACTCTGTCCGCGATTTCAGGGACGATATTAAGATCATGCGTAGACGTAATTAGAGTTTTTCCGGCGGAATGCAAGTTTACGAGAAGCTCTACTAGCCAACGTTGAGATCGCGGATCCAGTCCGTTGGTGGGTTCGTCCAGCAAGATCACATCCGGATTGACTACCAGACTTCCCGCAATCGCAACCTTCTTTTTCTCTCCGCCCGACAACTGAAAAGGAGAACGAGTGAGCAATTTCTCAATATTCAAAAGCGCCGCAACGTCTGCAATTCGTCTTTCGATCTCCTCAAGCGATAGTCCCATCTGCACGGGTCCAAAAGCGAGTTCGTCACGCACTGTCGAACAAAATAGTTGAGCATCCGAGTTTTGGAAAATAAAACCGACTCGTTTTCGGAAAGCGTGGGAAAACGCCTCCTCCCCCAACCTTTCTTCGGTCAAGTTTTCACCGAATGCCTGAATTGTTCCGGAGTTCGGGGAAATGAGGCCGTCCAGCATCTTTATGAGCGTGCTCTTGCCGCTCCCGTTCGCCCCCAGAATCGCCACTTTCTCGCCTTCTTCTATCTTCAAAGTGACGTTTGACAGAGCCAGCGCCCCAGTCGAGTATTTAAAACTGACATCTGTCAGACGAAAAAAACACATTTCAATCTCCTTCCCACATACCAATTCGACAGACGGATTTTGTTCTCAAACCAATTTCAGCCTGGGAATAAGTCTTCACGATTAAACCGACAATCGCCAAACGCCAATAATTAAAATCGCAGTTAAGCCGAGAAAAAGCGAATCCGCAGACTTCCACTTTAGTTGCGAAAGAGTTCGGGCAGCTCCAGTGTAACCTCGCGATATCATTGCGGCATGAACCTCTTCCGCAAGCGCTACGGTCTTGGTAAATAAACTGCCCATGCTCGTTCCCACAAACTGTCGTCCCTCCATATTATTCAGTCGCCCGATAGTTCGGCTTTTCCTAGCGACGAACATCTCATTTGCGGAAAGCAACAAAACGGACAGATAGCGATAGGTCATCGCAAGCGTCATCAGAAACAGTTTGGGCACGAAAAGAGATTGCAGGGCGAAAAGTAAATCGTTCCATCGTGTCGTCATAGTCAAAAGATTGGCAGCGGTCACCGCCACTCCCACTCGAAATATCAGCGTCGCCGCCAGGATCGCTCCCGGCAGCGTCACTGCAAGATGAGGCGATTTCCAAAGAGGGAAAAGCTCAATTCCCGGCGTGACGACGTTCAAGACGACAGGCAATGCCAGTGTTCCCACGAAGATCGGAGTTGTCAGCCAGACTCGTTTCAGCAGCGCGGACATAGAAAGCTTGGACGCGAAAGCAAGCAAAAGGATCGCCGCATAGAGGATCAAAAGAGCTGGAAACGAGCGTATGAAGGCGACTGCCAGAATGATGCCGAAAGCGGCTATCGTCTTCGCTCTTGGATCAATTTCTTGCAGAACTCCAGGCAAACCGCTCCATTTCTCGCCATTCAAGGCTATGAAGGCTCCGTCGCTAAGATTCAGGAGCGTTTTCTCAAGAAATCGATTTGAGGTTTTTGTTTTTTTGATCGGCGAATGAGTGGCGGATACGATCAACCAATTCGGCAAGGTCGGCTGAGACAACTTTTGCCGTGAAGAATCGATTGTCAAACTATATGGAGTTTCCTCAGATTGAGAAACTGTTTCTTTCTTTCTTAGAAGTTTTCCGCCGACGAGCATTAACCCGGAGATAGTTCCGACGCCCAGAACTCCAGCCCCCAGATAGCCCCATTTGTTCTTTCCGTTGTTGCCGGCATAATCTTCCAACCCCCGCACGCCTTTGTAAGCGCGTTCGTCGGCTGCTTTCAACCCGCTTGGAACATAGGCGCCATTCGTTCCGTAAATTTTTTCGGTCTGCTCTTTCACTGCGGCCGCGTCCCACTCTCCCCACGCGTCTCCCTTCGCAAGCAGACCGAGCGGAGTAAGTGCGACTAGAGCGAGCAAGCCCACTAAAAGCGGTTCGTAGCGAGCTGCAGCGACTTTTCGGTTTACGTCAGCATCTTCCTCTCGATGA
>JAYVOT010000416.1:0-6811 GCA_043757795.1 Chthonomonadaceae bacterium
CGAACGATTTTTATGATGCGGAGGAGAAGAACCCTCGCAAACGGGATCGAAACCTCATCATTAGTTCGGCGGAGATTCTGCCTCCCGCCGGAATGCCGGAAGTGTTGCCTGAAACGCACAAAAAATTGATCTTCTGCAAGCCGGGCGGCTCGTTGACGGAAGAAGCGGCGGCGAAGAAGGTTCTCACTTCTTTCACGACGCGAGCCTACAGACGACCCGCTAAGCCGGAAGAGATCGCGCGTCTGATGCACTATGTCCAACTGAACCGGAAAGAAGGCGAGAGCTTTGAACACGGAATTCAGTTAGCGATGGAGGCTGTCATGGTCTCCCCGAATTTTCTATTTCGCGTAGAGCTAGACCAGAAGCCGAATGACATCAAGGCTACGCGTACGCTCAATGATTACGAGATAGCTTCCAGGCTTTCATACTTTTTGTGGAGCACGATGCCGGACGCGGAGCTGTTTTCAGTCGCTGCAAAAGGGACTCTGCACACTCCGAAAGTTCTCGCGGCGCAGGCGAAGAGAATGCTGAAGGACCCGCGCTCGCGCTCGTTGACGGACAACTTTGCAGGTCAGTGGTTGCAACTCCGCAACCTGCCGGGACTCTCGCCGGATACAGTGCGCTTTCCGGAGTTTAATGACAAACTTCGAACTTCAATGCGAACCGAGACGGAGATGTTCTTCGACTCGATCGTGCGAGAAGATCGCAGCATTTTAGACTTCCTTGACTCGAACTATACCTTTTTGAATGAGCCGTTGGCGAAATTCTATGGAATAACCGGAGTACAGGGCGACAATTTTCGGCGCGTCTCTCTCGTCGGAAACACGCAACGCGGAGGCATCCTGTCGCAAGCAAGCATTCTGACTGTCACTTCCAATCCGACGCGAACTTCGCCGGTAAAACGCGGAAAGTGGGTTTTGGAAAATCTATTCGGCGCGCCGCCGCCGCCGCCGCCGCCAAACGTCGGGAAACTTGCCGACGATAAGAAAGAACCTTTGAAAGGGACGTTGAGACAGCGAATGGAGCAACACCGGAAAGACCCCGGATGCGCCTCCTGCCACGCTAAAATGGATCCCATCGGGTTTGGGCTGGAAAACTATGACGCTATCGGAAAATGGCGAACAGTTGACGGCGATTCTCAGGTAGACTCTTCGGGAGCGTTGCCGGGGGGAGTGAAGTTCAACGGTCCCGCGCAGTTGAAAACGATTTTGAAGGGCAAGAAAGCGCAGTTCGCGCACTGTTTTGTCGAAAAAATGATGATCTACGGACTAGGTCGCGGTCTTGAAAACACAGACCGTTGTCATGTCAATGACATCGTTTCAGAAGTTGCAAATAACGACTACCGCCTCTCTTCAGTGGTTACGGCGGTTGTCTTGAGTGACCCTTTCCTAAAACGGAGAGGCGATGGAGGCTTGAAATAATGCGAGAACCTTTGATTCCGCGCCGAACTTTCCTTGCCGGTCTTGGAACTGCAATGGCGCTCCCCCTACTTGATGCGATGATCCCGACCTCCGTTCTGGCTCAGTCGATCAAAAAACGACCCATGAGAATGGCGTTCATGTTCGTCCCGAACGGAATGCACATGCCTGCATGGACTCCCGCTACGGAGGGTTCGCTTGTTTTGACCCCGACGCTTCAACCGCTCGCGAAAGTGAAAGACTCGATCAACGTGCTCTCCGGTCTGACTCAGCACAACGCCTTTGACCTCGGCGACGGCGGAGGCGATCACGCTCGTTCGGCGGCCGCATGGCTAACAGGTTGCCACCCGCGCAAAACCGACGGCGCAGACATCAAACTTGGCGTCTCCGCTGATCAGGTCGCGGCGATGAAGATCGGACGACAGACCAGATACGCCTCTCTTGAACTTGGCGGCGAGCGCGGCGCGCAATCCGGCAACTGCGATTCAGGTTACAGTTGTGCTTACTCTTCAAGCATCTCATGGCGCACTGAAAACACTCCGATGGCGCACGAAGTCGATCCTCGCTCCGTCTTCGAAAGGCTCTTCGGGAACAATGACCCGCTCGAGACAGCGGAAAACCGCAAACGACGCGACCACAATAAGCAATCTATCTTAGACTTCGTCCTCGAAGACGCGAACGGTTTGAAAGCCAAACTCGGAATGCACGATCAGAATAAACTGGACGAGTACTTCACGGGAGTTCGCGAGATAGAACGACGCTTGACGATGACTGAGCAGTCGAACCTCGCAGGCAAGATGGCCGGTCGCGAAGCCCCGACGGGAGTTCCGGCGGACTACGGCGACCATCTTAAGCTCATGTATGACATGATCGTTCTCGCTTTCCAAACGGATATGACCCGCGTCATCACCTTCATGCATGCGAACGACGGAAGCAACCGGAGCTACAAAACTGTCGGAGTGCCGGAAGGCCACCACGATTGTTCGCATCACGGCGGCGACGTCGCGAAACAAGCGAAAGTGCAACAGATCAATATGTTCCACGTCTCGCAATTCGCCTACTTCCTGGAAAAGATGAACAGCGTTAAAGAGGGAGAGGGAACTCTGCTCGACAACAGCATGATCGTCTACGGAGCGGGCATTAGCGACGGAGATCGACATAATCATGACGATTTGCCCATTCTTCTTGCAGGAAAAGGCGGAGGCACGATTAAATCGGGACGGCATATCTCGTATAAAAACGGCACTCCCATGACAAACCTCTTCCTCTCCATGTTCGACCGAGTCGGCATTAATGCAGAGTCCATCGGGGACAGCACGGGCAAACTGCAGATGCTGATTTAAGCCGATTTCATTTCGCATTTCAACTAATAATCGGCGCAACTTTCAAGTTGCGCCGATTTTTTACATCTTATTGATTGCGTGACACATAGCCCCCGACGCACTGCGACTTAAACCATTGATTGCACGTTCGAAAGAAGTCCAGGCGGAGGGATGCGAATCGTCACATCGGGCAGAGCCGCTTTGCAAATGCGCCATCGGCGGAAGTGTTTTTTGGACATAGCTGTGCTGGACCTTCAATCTTGACGCAAATAAATTGGTTTTTGAGACCCCGGAATCTCGTGTCCGCAGGACGCTCGTTTTGTACGCCGGGTGTTTTCATTTCAACACCCGGCTAAGCGCAGAGCGCTTCCAAACCCCGACAGCCCAAACCCTGAATCTCACGAACCGTGTGTTTGCATTTCAACACCCGGACATTTCGTCCTGCGGAGTGCGTCACATGAGTAAAGTCAATATTTTTTTTGGGCTACGGTTTTCCTGCAGACGACGTAAATGAATTTCCTTGAGTATTCTTATGTACTTGTCCGGAATCAACTTCCGGTTCTTACCAAGAACTACCTCTCGAAGTTATGGAAGTTAATTCCGGACAGGTACGTAGCGCTAGTTTTGATGAATGTGAAAACGTTGGCTAGGCTTGAATCGTAAACTAATTTATAAGTAGGTTCCGTCTTCATGTTCCGCCGTCTTTTTTTGGCAAAAGATGCTATCATGCATTCGGCGGCACAAGTCTATAAATCGCCCATTGCATAGGAATATTTGATGATGAAAATGACTCGGCGGGTGATGTTTTCTGCAGCGAAAGAGGAGCAAGGAGAGAACAAAAACTACTTTGGTCACAACTACTTTTTGGAGGTGAAGGTGGAAGGGGAGATCAACCCGGCTACTGGAATCATCCTCAACATCAAAGAGTTGGATGAGATCATAAAGAGCGTCATTGTAAATCGTCTTGACAAAAAACTCCTCAATCAAGTTCTTGACAAGTATGATAGGGGTGCCCCCACTTCGGAAAACCTTGCCGTGTGGATTGCCAATGAGTTGAAAACCGCTCTGCCGGACGTGACGCGATTGAGCGGGGTGCGACTGGAAGAGACGCCGCTTAACGCGGTCGAGTGGAATCCTCGAAGGTCGGGGACCAATGAAATGAGTTTTATGAATCAAATCGAAATACAGGTGACTCGATCCTATGAGTTCGCCGCATCCCATCGATTGCACAGTCCTCATCTCAGCGATGAAGAGAACGTCGAACTATTCGGGAAGTGCAACTATGCCAACGGGCACGGGCACAACTACATTTTGGAGGTGACTGTTTCAGGCGAAATCAATCCCTCGGACGGACGCGTCATCCCTCAGGATGAGTTGGACGCCCTTGTCAATCGAGAGGTCGTGGATCGCTATGATCATCGTCATTTTAATCTGGATATCCCTGAGTTCGCAGGTTTGATTACTTCGACTGAGGTTCTGACAAAAATGATCTGGGATCGTTTGAAGCCGGTGATCCCTGCTTCCGTTCGCCTTCGCAAAGTGTTGGTGCGTGAGACGGCTCGAAATATATTTGAGTATTCCGGAGAAAATGAAACCCTATGAGTTCTAAATTGGAAGAACTGTACCTCAATGTCATAGAAGAGCTAGGCGAAGACCCTACGCGTGAAGGTTTGCTGAAAACGCCGCATCGTGTCGCGGAGGCGATGGAGTTCATCACAAGCGGATATCATCAGAATCTGGAAGAGATCGTAAACGGAGCCATCTTCAACGAGGAGACGGACGACATGGTGATCGTTCGTAATATCGAATTTTTTTCGATGTGCGAACACCACATGTTGCCTTTCTTCGGACATGCCAACATCGCCTACATTCCCAATGGAAAGATCATCGGTCTATCCAAACTCGCCCGAATTACAGACATGTTCGCTCGCAGAATGCAAGTTCAGGAGCGCCTGACGGTCCAGATCGCAGACGCAGTGCAAACTATTTTGCAACCGAAAGGCGTTGCCGTCGTGATTGAGGCGAAGCACCTGTGCATGATGGCGCGCGGCGTTGAGAAAAAGAGCAGCGATATGGTTACTAGCCATGTACTGGGTCTTTTTCGTACCGACAGAGCCACTCGCGCCGAATTTATGAACCTCATCGGCAGGCAACGAAGCTAAAGAAACGTCCGAAAAAAGCCGCTTTCATTCGCTTCGAGTTTTGGGACGTCACTTCCCAATGCAAACGACCTCTTTCAGGCTTCGATGATAGAGTCGACCTCCGCTATAGCTTACGGAGTTCAGGCTCCATGTCTCTCCGGAAGGGCCTAAATCGTTCACCGCCAGGAGAGCCTTTTCATCAAGCGTCTTCGCTTTGCCGTCTATCACGTAAGTGATACCGAGCATCGTCGTGAAGTAGATTTTGCCGTTAATGCAGGTTGGGCTTCCGAAAAATGCCGGGATTTGCCACCCGTCGGTGCGAGATCGCTCTTCCGCCCCTACGTCCAACCCCTTATAGTCTTCCGTTTTAGTCGTTTGCGCCTCATTGTAGACCCAACGTTCGGTCTGTCCTGAAGCGCGTATCACGGTCACAGGGAGTTCCAGATACTCCGTTTTCCCAGTAGCGATGTTTACTCTGCCCACGCAATGAGAAGGCCCGGAGAGTCCCGGAGGCGCGTACGAGTTGCGCCGATGGCCTGTGGAAGTGAGAAAATAAGCGTAGCCGTAAGCGGAAATATTGGAGTGCCACTGCGGGAAAACATGCAGGACTTCACCCGGTTTCAAGGGGACTTGCGGTGAAAAATCCTTCATGTCTCGAATGCTGACGTCTTGATGCAAGACAATTTTGCTTGAGACGGGATCCCATTGACGGAAATCGACGTGCGTCACGAGCGACTGAGTCTTAGTCAATTTTCCCGTGTTCGCATCGAAGACGAGATGCGCCTCCTCCGGGGCGTTTCTGAACCAGTAAGCGTACTGTTTGTCCCAGGTCATCGTATAGAGAGCTTGAAAAGTCGTACCGTCAAGAGGCGCGTTCGGGAGGGCTTCCGGTGCGTATCTCCAGAGCGTTTTCCCCTCTTCACCGGGTTTCAGGCTCGTCAAACTGATTCCGATAGGGCTTTCAGGCACGCCGTGAGGTCCGCCTCTGCCGTGCAAAATCGCCGGAGTTCCGTTAGCGGTTCTTCCAAAAACGGAGGTGCAGTAGTAGGTCGTCGCATCTTCCGCGACCCACTTCGTTTTCCCAGTGTTCTTGTCTATTCCTCGAAGAAAGTGCCATTTATCGCGATCAGGGCGATAACCTGCTTCGTCAGTCGCGAGAGGCTCCAGACTGATTATCGTATCGCCGAAGAGAATCGGTTCATGTTGCTTGTTGAAAGGCTCTCCCGGAGCCCGAAATTTTCGCTTCCATACCTCATGACCTTTGAAATCCCAACACCCCATCTCTCCGGAGCAGTTGAAAAACCAGACGTGTTTGCCGTCCGTCACAGGAGTCCAGGAGGTCGAGTCACTGTATGCGTACATCATCGGACTGGCGTTTTCGCCAGTCAATGCGACAGACCAGAGGATTTTACCGGTTTTTCCGTCCAGGCAATGTCCCTGAATAGAGGCGTTGAACTTCGGGTCTCCCGCTTTGGATTCCGGGAAAGTCGCGACAAACAACCTATCTTTCCATACAGCGATTCCTCCCTGTCCTCCGTTCGGCATTTTGGATTTCCAGACGATATTGCGATTCTGCGCGACGCTCCAAGAGACAGGCGGAACGCCTTTTTCAAGTCTCCAGGTTCCATTCGGACCAGCCGCCTGCGGCCAATTCTCTTGCGCCTTAGTTACAAGTGCAGGGATAAACAGGAGGCATCCAAAACCCAAGATTAGCTTTTTCGTTTTCAACAAGAAATTTCTACGCTTCAAATTCTCTCTCCTCAGGCAACGCCCAATATTAAGCGTATCGATTGCGTCGCTTTTTTTCGACATTTTCTATTATCTTAGAACCCATTCACCGATTTTTTCCGCCTCTTCTCATACTAAACAGGTTCGAAAGCTCCGCATTACGTGAATTATTTCAATATTATCGATTCGGTTCCTATTGGGA
>JAYVOT010000417.1:0-1868 GCA_043757795.1 Chthonomonadaceae bacterium
CGGCTGTGACGCTACCGCCGGGACTCATGATATACATATCTATATCGGCATCCGGATCCTCTTTCTCCAGAAAGAGGATCTGCGCGATGATAAGACTGGCAAGTTCATCGGTTACTTGGTGACTGATGAAGATAATTCTGTCTTTCAAAAGGCGTGAATAGATGTCATAGGCTCGCTCGCCTCGAGCGCTCTGTTCAACGACCATCGGGATGACGTTTTCAGGCGAAGTGATTATTCGGCTCATAGGAGTCTCCTGTTAATTCTCATATTGTGCGGAGCTACTCGGCTGCTTTCGCGGGTTCGGCTTCCGCTTCCGCTTCTATCGCCGCTAATGACTGCGTTGGAGCCTCGGACGCTTCCAGAGATTCGGTCTCCAGTTCGTCGTCTTTCGCCTCTTCTTCGATGAGCGTGTTGTTCTCGAAGAGGAAACGATGCAGTCTATCCTGAATGATGGCGTTTGCGATCTGCATTCTACGTCGCGGATCTACGCGATATTCGTCTGCTTGATCTTGCGTGAGGGCTTCGGTGGCGGCCATCGCGTCAAATTGCGCGTCTATCGTATCATCGTCGGTCTGCAGACCCTCTTGGACAGCGATTTCTCTCAGGGCGAGCAGAGCGCGAATTTGAGTCGCAGCCTGGTTCGCGAGAGCCATTTGATGTTGCTCCGCGGTGGCGTTCATTCGATCGAGATATTGAGAATAGGTGACTTGATTTCTTCTCAGGTCTGCGTCGAGATGACGGAGCTTGTCGTTGACTTCGTCGCGAATGAGAACGTCCGGGAAATAAATCTCGGAGTTTTTCAGAATCTCTTCAATAAGGTTTTGTTCCGCCAACTCTACGGATGCCTTCGACGCCTCGTCTTCGAGTTGCGATTTCAGACGAGTTTTGAACTCGTCCACTTGCATATCTTCCCCGGTGACCAGCATGACGAATTCTTCATTGACTTCCGGCATTTTTTTTGCGCTGATTCGATTGACGACGATAGTAAAAGTCGCTTTTTTATCTCTACGAGCCTCTTCAGGAATATCTGACGGGTAAACAAGGTCGAATGTCCTGGTTTCGCCGGGCATCGCACCGACTAGGGCGTCATCGAAACCGGGGATGTTGTTTCCAACTTGAATGAGTTGCCGCTTTGGCTCTTCGGCTTCCTCTTCGCCTTCCACGGCTGTTTTGGCATCGGCGATGACGACATCTCCGAGTTGAACTCCTCGATCCGTGACTTTCTCCAGCTTCGCCCGCTCGTCTCGAAGAGCGTCAATTCGCTGCTCTACGGCTTCGTCAGAAACCGGATAAATGGGTTTTATTGCAGTCAGGCCAGTATACTGTCCAATTTTAACTTGAGGTTCAAGCGGTACGGCGGCTTTGAAGTGGAAGGGTTTTTTGTCTTCAATGTCTACCTGGGAGATCTCTCCATCTCGATACGGAGTGATGTCCTGTTCTTTAACCGCTTGCGTGTAGGCGTCTCGGACGACCATTTCCAGAGCATATTGTTTGACGCGAGCTTTGTCTGCGTAGCGCTCGACAAGGGCGCGAGGGGCTTTTCCGGCTCGAAATCCGGGTATGTTCGTATGTCGGCTGAACTCTCGATAGCTGCTTTCGAAGGCTCTCGAGACTTGCGCTTCATCGACAGTGATGTCCAGAATGATCGTGCAGGGATTAGTCTGCTCGGCGGTAACCTGCATAGCAGTTGCGATTCCTTTGTATGTGTATTTGAATGAGGGTGTCAATCGGCATGGTTTGTAAGAACTCTAAATCGGTGTAGCATACTCCAAACGGAAGGAAACTGTCAAGTATCGGGAGATTTGAAAATTCGAAAGCCGACGGCAAGAGTTAGAGGGTAAAGGGTAGAGGGTAGGGAGTGGAGGGGA
>JAYVOT010000418.1:0-6804 GCA_043757795.1 Chthonomonadaceae bacterium
CATCAACCCCGAACGCACTTTGACCCTGAAAAAATGGATGATTTGGCTGCCTCGGTTCGAGAACATGGCATACTGCAACCGATTTTAGTAAAAAGGATAGGGCATGAGCAGTATCAATTGGTAGCGGGAGAGCGAAGGTTTCGAGCTGCACAAAAAGTCGGATTAGCGGTAATTCCGGCGCTGGTTAAAGATTTCTCATCTCAGGAACAACTGGAAGTCGCGATCATCGAAAACCTTCAACGTGAAGATATCGGCGTAATGGAAACTGCTCGAGCCTACAGGAAATTGATCGACGAGTTTTCAATGTTGCAAGAGATGGTTGCACAGCGAGTGGGTAAGAGTCGTTCCGCAATAAGCAACACGTTGCGTCTCCTTAAATTGCCCAAAGCCATACAGTCGAGTATTGAGTCGGGACAACTGTCTGAAGGTCACGCAAGAGCGATCCTTACGGCTGAAGGCGATGATCGAATGCTGGAGGTTTGGGAAATCGTCTTGCGCAACGATTTGTCGGTCAGAGAGACGGAAAAAATCGCGAGGGTTTCACGTGAAACTCTCAAAATACGAAAGATTGCCGAATCAGAACGCCAAGCTTCCGAAAGCGCGCTTGAAAGCACGCTTCATCCCTCACATGCAATCGATGCAAACGAAGCGGATTTTGCGAACCGGCTACAAGAACGATTGGGAACTAAAGTGGTCATCAGACGCATGTTTCAATCAGTCGGAAAAATCGAGATTGAATTCTACTCGGAAGAAGATTTGATAAGGGTCGCTGAAATATTGATCGGGCCAAAGTAGAGGAGATATCATTGGGCAATGAAGAATGAAATCCCGAATGAACGATTTTACTCGGATGACGACGATGCTCCGAAGCCAAATATGCCCCTTTGCCCGGGAGTGTCAGCCGTAATTTTTGATTCACAACGCAGGATACTCATAATGAAGCGCTCAAAGAGCGAATACTGGTCACTGCCCGGAGGACGAATTGATCTCGATGAGTCAGCTCAAGACTGTTGCGTCCGAGAAACTTTTGAGGAAACAGGGCTGCAAACGAGGATCATACGACTGATTTCGCTCAATACAAACCCATTAAACGTAGTACACTACCCTGATGGCAATGTTCATAGGAGTTTTGTCGCCTGTTTTGAAGCAGAAGTCGTTTCGGGAAAATTGGAAAAAAGTGATGAGTCTGAAGGGTTTAGATGGATTGCGAATGAAGAAACTGAAAGTGTGAAACTCATCCCTGACAGTCTTGCCAATGTATTGGACGCATGGAGTGGAAAAGAATCCGCTTTCATTCGATAGCAGTTGGTTTGGGTAGTCAAACTTAGGAATTGCCGCAGATGTCTTCAAGATATAGAATGGTTCGTGTCCCAAATAACGATTAATCTTCAGAGGGAGGAATCATTGAAGTGACATCATAAGATTTTGTGAAGCTAAGAGTAGCGCTAAATCCTGGGAGAAAGACGTCGAGAGCCGATTCAAATGTAATAATTGTGTTCATTTATCACTTTTTGACGTTATAGGTGAAGAAGGAACCAATGATTTTGCCATCTGATACCGACCAGATCATCACGCTGCCATCCCATGCGCCAGCTACGACGAGTTTTCCATCGGGGCTGAAGCGTACTGAATAGACCCAATCCTTCTCCTCGGAAAGAGTCCGTACTAGAGAGCCGTTGGGAAGCCAAAGTTTGACTGTCTTGTCTGCAGAACAAGTGGCGAGCAACTGACCGTTGGACGAATAAGCGACGCCGAGCACGCCTTGAGGGTGACCGGAAAGGGTCGCTGTTTGATTGCCGCCATCAGGTCCTAGATTCCACAACCTGGCTGACTTATCAGAACTCGCTGAGATTAGAGATTTGCCGTCCGGGTTGAACTGTATCGAAGTGACGACATCGTCGTGTCCGCCTAACGAATAGAGGCGTTTGAGCGTTGCCGCATCCCAAATTTTGACGCTCTTGTCTGAACTGCAGGACGCGATTGTCTTGCCGTCTGGACTCCAACTGACCCCGAGAACCGAGTCTGAATGATCCCTGCCGGTAAAAATGGACTTTCCAGTCTTCAAATCCCATATCTTTATCGTTTTATCTGCGCTTGCAGTGGCAATTTTGGTTCCGTCCGGGCTAAAAGCGACTCCATTAACGCTGTCTAAATGCTCTGAGAGGACTTGAACTTCTTTTTCAGCAACGACATCCCAAATGCGAACTTCGCCGGTACCGCCGGAAACCCCGCCAGCCGCCGCAAGAAACTTTCCATCTTTTGAGTAGGAAAGTGAACGTAATGCGTCCGCGTGCCCTTTCCAACTTGAGATCATTTTCCGAGCGTCCGGGTTCCAAAACTGCACTTCACGATAGGTTCCTACTGCCAGGATTTTTCCGTCCGGAGAGAAAGCAAGGGCGGTCACCGGAGCTGCGCGTTGAAGGATAAACGCTTTTCCAGTCTTAACTCTATCCGCCGAAATGCCAGGTGCAATGGGCAGTTTGAGTGAAGACAAGGGAAGCGATTTTACATTGGGTTTGGCAACAATAGGATCGTCGGACTTGCCTCCTTCGTCCACCCAACGCCGAAACTTATCAATGTCGCTCGACTTTAACGCGCCTCCCGGCGGCATTTGAGGCTTAAGAGCGCCAGTGAGGTATTTGACCAACTTGCTATCTGCGCCTTTGCCTGCAACAAAGAGCGCCCCGCCCTTTCCGCCCTTCAATGATGCGGCAAAAGAGGTCAAGTTCAGCCCTCCCGCTGCGCTCTCCGAGTTGTGGCAACCTGAACAAGCGGTTCGAAAAATAGGCTGTATTTCACGATAGTAGGATACATTTGTCACACTGTTTGGGCGTTGTACAGATGTTTTACCCTGCGCACAAGCCGTAAAAGGAGTTATCATCAACAAAACAAACGAAATCGAGATCAAATAAAAAAAATGGAGCCCACGACCGTTGTTTTTCATACAAAATGCTTCTTTCACTAAATTCGGAGGGCGCAACAATCAGCGCCCCTTTTTCTACTCCCTACTCCCCGCTACGTCCCGGTATCTTGCCGTTTATAAGCACGATAAAAGCGATAAGTGACGCGCTGAACGAACTGCTCGCCTCCAAGCCTACTCTTCTCATATTTTTGCAACTCCCCGCGTTGGGGAAACAAAAATGTCTCGTTTTGGAGATACCAGGGTTCTTCAAGCGCAACGCAATGCAGTCGGCGACTGCCTGTCTCTCCCCAAGATTCTAGGCGATGCTCGTACTCATTCCGCACGAATCCTTGTTCACCGACAGTTCGAACACGAACCGAGCGGACTTCGCCAACCAAAATATCGTCACGTCTCACAAAACGACTCTCATTCAACCTGAAATGCAACAGGGGAATTTGAGCAGTGATGCCGTCCGGAGGGCGCGAATAGTCCAGAGAAACCTTCCCGATCGCCCGCGTCGCACTTCCTGGAGAGAACTGAAACATCAGCCCGCCGAAAGCCCGCTCGTTGTGTCCGTTCTCATAAAGTATTCCAATCTGAAACTCTCCGACGCGCCTTCCCAAATACAGGTCGCCTCCCGCTTGCGACGTTGCTTTCGGGGAGACATCCCGCACAGGAATCGCCCCAAGCCTGCCCTCAAAGCGCCATCCATCCCCGAAATCGCTGCGAAAAAAGCCGTAAGCTTCAAGAATTCCGGATTCCGAGTTTTTGTTCGCTTGCTGTGCATGTCCGCTAAAATGAACTCCCACACCGTTATTCATAGCGAATTCCGCATTTATGACAGCGTTTCGATAGTCAGTCGATCGCCCGCCATAGAGATCGCTCACGCCAGGGATGGAATCAAAAAGTGAAATTGCGTCCGGGTAAGGCGTGTGGAGGTAGCGGACAGCGCCTAGTCGGAGGGAAGCGGAGGCGTTCCAGTTCAGCGTACGATACTGATTATACGCCTCAAGGTAAATCTCGTCAGCGTCGATTTGGAACGCTTTCGCCTCCCCTTCACGTCGGTGAAAGTTTGCGCGTGCCCGAATTCCTGGGGCTATGTCCAAAGTTCCGCCAAAAATCACATTCCGAAACTCGGTGCGCTCCGGTGAGAACTTCACGCCAATGGAAAGGTCGAACGTACCTCGATAAGCCCCTATGAACCCCGTTTGCCATCCAAGAGGAGTCTTTTCGCTGAGAGCCACGGGATTGAAAAGACTCTCTTCCGTTGGCTTGCGATCAACTGAATTCGACTTTGGCAACGACTTCACTACAGGGGATAATACTGATTCTTGAGACAAAGCGGATGACGAAACAAAAGCGGACAAACCAAGAATCATGACGAGTCGGAAGGAAGAATCGACCTCCCTATTGAATGAGAAAGGAAGTCTGCCCGCGCCTTTGGAACCTAAACTTTTAAGGTTTCGGTATTGCAATCCGTATTTTGAACTCTGCGATGAAGTCATTGGCTTTCCGTATCTTAAGTCTGAACGCTCATCTCCGGTTCTGAGTCTGGAGTCACCTTTATAATCGGAGGAAGTTCAGGGTAGGGCTGGTTCAAACGCACTGCCGTCATCAGGGTAAAAAGTCTTTTTGCGCCTTCATGATAGCCTTCGCTTCCTTTCAGTCCGCCGGTCAACTGTTCGACGGTGACAGGCTTGCCGAATCGAACGCGAATTCCCTTCTTGCTGAATTGGGGAAACGCTTTTTCATATGCCATCAGGGCTTGAGTTCCCTCAATTATGGCAGGAACGATGGGAACTTTCGCTCGGCTCGCAAGCATGATGACCCCTGGCTTCAGAGGCAGAAGTTCGCAATCTATGCTGACAGTCCCTTCCGGAAAAACGATGACGCACTCTTGCTCTTTCAGCTTGTCTTCCGCATATTTCAAGGCGGATCGGTCGGCGCTTCCGGCTTTAACAGGAAACCCGCGCAGCCACAAAATGCACTTCCCGATGACAGGAATCTTGAAGAGCCAATCCATCGCCATGATATACGGATATCTGGGGCAAGCGAGACCGATTACCGGCGGGTCCATAAAACTCTGGTGATTCGGCGTGATAAGAACGCCGCCATCTCTGGGCACGTTTTCTTGACCCTCGAATTTGACGCCTCCGCGAAGGAAGATCAAAAAAATCAACTGGAAAAGCAGATACGCCAGAACGCGCATCAGTCGATAGAACATGGGTGTCTCCTTCCCATTCGTTACATGGCACGAGCGATCATAGCTCCCTTTTTCGGGAAATATGAGCGTGGTTCCTGCATGAAATCGAAATTTCCCCAATGAAATCTATGATACGCTATTTTTGTCGAGCGCACCTGGGCTGAAAGACCTGTTTGCGATTTGCAAGAATGAGTCAGCTGGGTTTCAAATTAAAATCAGGAGGATAAACGTTGAATCAAACAATCAAACTCGGCGTCGTGGGGGGCGGTTTCTCACGCGAGTTTCAGTTTTCCGAGCATCCAAACTGTCAAGTTGTCGCAGTAGCGGAAATGAATCCGGAGCGCAGAGCCGGGTTGCAGGAGAGATTTAAATGTGATCGCGCTTATGAAAATTTGGAGGAAGCGCTTGCGGATCGAGAAGTAGAGGCGATCGCGCTCTTTACTCCGCCCCCGTTTCACGCACGGCACAGTATTCTAGCGCTGAAAGCCGGAAAGCATGTGATGTGCGCCGTTCCGGCGGCAATGAACCTCGAAGAGTGCCGACAACTGTTGGATGCTGTCAAAGAGACCGGACTGACCTACATGATGGCGGAGACCTCCTACTACCGACATGAGACTATTTTGGTGCGAAACTGGTATAAGGAGGGTCGTTTTGGGGAGATATTTCACACGGAAGCGGAGTATTGGCACGACAACCTCGTCGCGATCATGGCGAATAAAGACGGCTCTCGAAACTGGAGACGCGGGCTAGCGCCGATGCAGTACCCCACCCACTCCACCGGGTTTCTAATCGGCGTCACAGGGGAGAGATTGGTTCGCGTTACCTGCATTGGGTGGGGGAATGACGCCCCCGAACTCAAAGACAACGACTATGGCAACCCGTTTTGGAACGAGATCGCATTTTTTCAAACTGACGGAGGACATAGCTCTAGGATGACGGTCGGTTGGAATATACCGTATCCCGATATGGAACGATGCACCTGGTACGGCACGGAGATGTCTTTCATCATGGGATCCGGCGCGGGGCAGTCGCCTTCAAAATGTTTTCACGGCAGAGTGGAAAAGATTGAAATCGCGCCGAATTATGAAAGACTGCCGGAGGCGTTGCGCCACGAAAGCGGACACGGCGGCTCGCACACGCACCTAACGCACGAGTTCATCTCGGCCCTGTTGGAGGGCAGACCTCCGAGCGTCGATATCTACGAGGCGCTCGCCTACACTGCGCCTGGAATTGTCGCTCATCAGTCCGCCTTAAACGGCGGCGAGTCGCTGACGATCCCGGATTTTGGAAGGAGAATCTGACTACTCCAACCCCAAGTCTTTGAAAATCCGTAATCCCGTCAAACCCATCTCTCGAGCGGAATTTACGTTCTTTACGCCTCGTATCGCTTCCCAATCTCGAGTTGAGCAACAGCAAGGCTAGAATATCGGATGACTTGTTCGAAGGGGACCGGGATCGCTTCACGCTGACCGGCGTTGGCTATTGCGATTATAAAGACGGCCACTCCCGGCATCGTCTTGGACGCCATTGATGATTAGAATCGGTCTAAGACACGCGTCGTTTTGCCGGACTTGCTGATAACGGCGATGATTTGCAATTGCCGAAGAGTTGCGGCGGACATGAGGTTTGACAAACAGGAGAAGAAGGGCAAAACGTTCATTGGCTTCCTTGCCTCTCGGAGTGATTTTCAGTAAATGAC
>JAYVOT010000419.1:0-1868 GCA_043757795.1 Chthonomonadaceae bacterium
CCTATCTCGGTGGATGAGATTCGCGCCGCGATGCGAAAAGGCACTGTTGCAGGGACAGTCGTTCCGGTAGTCTGCGGATCAGCGTACAAAAACAAGGGAGTCCAGATGCTTCTGGACGCAGTTATTCACTACCTTCCCTCCCCGGTCGACGTCGACGCAATTCCTGGAACCAATCCAGATACGGATAAAGTGGAAAACCGAAATCCCTCCGACGATGAAAAATTCTCAGCCCTTGCGTTCAAAATCGCTCAAGATCAGTATGGCGTTCTAACTTTCATTCGAGTCTACTCCGGCTCTCTCTCTATCGGGCAAACGGTTGTAAACGCCTCGCGAGACAGAAAAGAACGAGTGGGACGAATGGTCGAGATGCACGCCAACACCCGCAAAGACCTTCAAACAGTCTATGCCGGCGACATCGCTGCGATCGTCGGATTGAAAGATACTAAAACGGGAGACACTCTCTGCGACGAGAAGTTCCCTGTTCTTCTGGAGAGCATCGTCTTCCCGGAGCCGGTCATCTCTATCGCGATTGAGCCGAAGACCAAAGCGGATCAGGACAAACTTACTACCGCCCTTCAGAAACTCTCCAGTGAAGACCCGACTTTCCGAATCGCAACCGATCCTGAGACGGCTCAAACCATTCTTAGCGGAATGGGCGAGCTTCACCTCGATATTAAAGTCGATATACTGAAGAGAACCTATGGCGTTGAAGCGAACTTCGGCGCGCCCCAGGTCGCTTACAGAGAGAGCATCCACCAGAAAGCCATTGCCCGCGTTCCCTTCAAAAGGCAAACAGGCGGCAACGGACAGTACGGCGATTGCGAGATCGAAGTCGAGCCTCTCGAACCGGGAAGCGGTTTTCAGTTCTTCAATAAGACAGTCGGCGGATCAATTCCCAAAGAGTTCATTCCCGCGATCGAAAAAGGTTGTCGAGAAGCGATCCTGGTGGGCGTTATTGCAGGTTACCCGGTGGTGGATGTGAAAGCTTCCGTCGTCGACGGTTCATTCCACGCGGTTGACTCCTCGGAAATCGCCTTTAAGGTCGCGGCGAATCAGACGATGAAAGAGTGCCTCCGAAAAGGCAGATCGTATCTTCTGGAGCCGATTATGGGTATCGAAGTATCCACTCCTGAAGGCAATATGGGCGACGTCATCGGCGATATCAACCGAAGACGCGGTCAGCTTGAGGGATCAGATCCTGAACCCGGCGGAAAAATGGTCATTCAGGCGAAAGTTCCGCTCTCTGAGATGTTCGGGTATGTCAACGACCTGCGAGGCTTCACGCAAGGAAGAGCCTCCTTCACGATGACGCCTTCGCACTATGAAGAGGTTCCGCGCAATGTTGCGGAAGAGATAGCCGCAAAAGTCCAGGGCAAATCCGGAAGTAAAAGCTAGTTTCTTTTCCGGTTTCCAACCGCCTGAATTGCATTTCACCCAAACGAATTGCATCGACAGGAAAGGGGAGATCCGAAATAAACCGGCGGATGGCGCGTCGCAGGGGGCTAAAACCTGCACGCGCCATTGCTTGCCGTAACAAATAGTCTCATTTTTTCAGCTTCAATTTATTTTTGCTGCTTCAACCTGTTCCGTTCGCTCATAAAGCTTACGGCGCACTCTTAAACATAAACCGCTCTACAGGAGAGGATAGGATCTATTATGGGAAAAGCGCGATTTGAGCGAAATAAAGCTCACGTCAATGTTGGAACGATAGGGCACGTCGATCACGGGAAAACCTCCCTCACCGCCGCTATTACGCGAATGCTCGCCAATCACAACGGCTCCAAAGCCATGAGCTACGACGAGATCGACAGCGCTCCCGAAGAGAGAGAGCGCGGAGTTACGATCAACGTCGCTCACCTGGAATACGA
>JAYVOT010000420.1:0-1867 GCA_043757795.1 Chthonomonadaceae bacterium
CGACGGGGCTGTCCAAGTGAGGGCTACCCTATCATGCGCCATTGGAATCGCTCTCAAGTTTGAGGGAGGAGAGGGAGAGGAAGTAATGCGTTTTTGCAAGAAGAGCCAATCGGCAAGTTTCGGATCGGAATAAGCGCGCTCCCAACACTCCCACCCGACTCCGGGATACTCCGTGTAAATCGGTTGCCCGCCCGCATTTGCGAGCGCGGCGATCATGTTGCGCGTCTTTTGAACGTTCCCGTCCGCCGCTCCGTGAAAAACCCAGGCGGGCAGGTTTCGAAGCGACTCCGCAGTCTCGTAGTCCGCTGCAGACGAGATGGGAACCGCCGCAGCGAAAAGCTCAGGCTTTCTGCTCATAAGATCCCAAACCCCGGATCCTCCCATGCCGACCCCGGTTAGATAGAGTCGATTCGCGTCGATGCCCGGCTGTTCTTTTAATAACGTCCCCAATAAAAGTTCAAGCGCGGATTTTAAAGGCGCAGAAGGGACAGCAGGCAGAGTGAAGCTGGATTCGCCAGGATCGACTTGCACCCACCTGGTTTCAAAAAGCGCGTCATCGTCGTCAAACCCAATGCCGTGGAGATTGCCTTGAAAACCGCTTTTGAAATCGAATTCGATCACCGTATTTTTGGTGACAGCGTAGGGAAAAGCGATCTTCCTTCGCGTGTCTCCCAAAAGATGAATTGTCGCGCCGCCGTCCTCGATGATTGGATTGTTGTTTCGCCCTCCTCCGGCATACGGCGTAAACGCCTCTTTTTTGAAGACGATAGTTGCGGCTTTCGCCTCTTTCCCCGCTTCAAACACTTTCATGTTGCGGAAGAGACTCTCAAGAGGAGTGTCTTTGCCCCAATCGTCATTGATGAAAAAAAGGGAAGAGGCTTTCCCTGAGTAGTGTTTTCCTATTGGGATCGAAAGGCGTTTCCATTTTTTTTCAGAGCCGATGTAGTCGCGATAGACGGCGCTTGCGAGGTCGTTGTTGAAACCGTATACCTGAATCGCTTCTCGCCAGTTCGGGCATTGAGGAGCGAGTATGAAACAGGGACGCTTCGCCTGAAAATCGTCTTTCGTCCAGGGAAGAATGTCTTTGATTTGACGCAGGTTGTCTCGCCCCCGGTCCCATTCTTTGTGTAGAAAAAGGACCAGAGGATACTTTTTTCCAGGTTGGAAATTCGCGGGCTTGAAGAGACGATACGGGAGGTTATAACCGGAGCTGGAGACGAAAGTCCTCGCTTCAAAGCCCCCGGGATTCAGAGCGTGGGAACGACCTGCCGACGCCAAAAAGATTGCAAGGCAAACTGTTTTGAAATTGATCATCGCTTGCGACCTCATTCGACTGCGAACCGCCCGGATTGTGATCGGAAATCTGTTGAAGGACGGACTTCAGTCCTTCAGCGCCACTGTTTGTCAGATCAATCCCAACTGTTTTCCGACTCTTGCGAAAGCGTTCAATGCGTCGTCCAGATCGGTTTCCGAGTGCATGGCACTCGGCATCGTGCGAACTCTCGCTTTCCCTCGTGCGACCGTAGGAAAGACGATCGCGAGGGCGAGAACTCCGTTTTCGAAGAGTCCGCGTTGGAGAGCCTGCGCCGCCGCTTCGTCCCCCGTCATCACCGGGGTGATCGGGGTCTCCGAGATTCCGATGTCGAAACCCAGTTTTTTCAATCCCGCTTTCCAGTAGCGCGTATTGCTCCACAGCTTTTCAGTAAAAGAAGGGTCCGTGTCCATGAGTTCGATTGCCGCGATAGTCGCGGCGGCGTTCGCCGGGGGATGCGCCGTGCTGAAGAGAAAAGGTCGGGCGCGTTGCGTGAGCCAGTCGATAAGCGCGCCTGATCCTGCAATATATCCCCCCATAACCCCGACCGCTTTT
>JAYVOT010000421.1:0-1865 GCA_043757795.1 Chthonomonadaceae bacterium
CCGCCGCCGATGACTAATACCCGCATACGAATCTCCCGATAAACATAAAAAAAGAGGATCAGAGCGCCTCGAAAAATAGAAATGTTCGAACCGCGTAAAAAATTTTATTCGCTATCATACCCTCGGTGTCGGTCAATATTGACGAATTTCGTGTACTTAGGTACGAAACCCACTATCGCCTTTCCAACAGGTCCGTTTCGGTGTTTGGCAATGATTATTTCCGCCTCTTCCATGTTGTCGCCGTCATTCGGAGAGGAGTTAGGAGTTTCGTTTCCTTCAGATCTCGCCTCTTTCGCTTTGTAGTACGCATCCCGGTAGATGAACATGACAAGGTCCGCTTCCGCCTCAATCGCTCCTGATTCTCTCAAGTCGGAGAGCATCGGACGCTTGTCCGGGCGAGATTCCACTGCTCTCGAAAGTTGGGAGAGAGCGACCACGGGAACTTGCAACTCTCTTGCCATGCTCTTGCAGGCTCTTGCTATCTCGGAAAGTTCCTGATTCCTGTTTTCCGTTCGTTTGTGAGATCGCATGAGTTGCATATAGTCTATCATAATCAGGCCCAGTTTGCCCTTGTGTTCGGCTTTCAAGCGGCGGCATTTCGCCCGCATTTCCATTGCAGAGAGGTCGGGGGAGTCATCAATGAAAATCGGAGCCTTTGCTAGCCTCCCAATTCCTTCGCCCACTCGTTGCCAATCGTCCGTTTGCAAATTTCCCGTGCGAAGATGATGCGAGTCTACCATGCTTTCAGAGCAGATCATACGCGTTACGAGTTGCTCCTTAGACATTTCAAGACTGAAGAGAGCTACCGGAAGGTTTTCCGCGATAGCGATGTGTTGCGCTATCTGTACCGCAAGCGACGTTTTTCCCATCGCAGGTCGCGCCGCCAGAATTAATAGATCTGAAGGCTGAAGTCCGTTCGTCATATAGTTAAGGTCTGCAAAAGGAGTCATTCTACCAGTGGAGGCTCCTTTGTTTTCGTAGCGGAACTCTACGCGATTCAGCTCCTCGTCCAAGAGGGGCCGAATGTGATGGAAGTAAGTTCCCATCCTTCTCTGACCGACTTCGAATACTAGCCTCTCCGCTCTATCGATCACTTCGTCAATGGAAGTGAAATCGGAAGAATAAGAGAGTCCTTGTATCTGAATCCCTACGGAAAGCAGTTTTCGTAGAATGGATTTCTCTTCCACCAGTTTGGCGTAGTACTCAATATTGGCGGCGGAGGAAGGGGAGTCCATTAAAATTTGGAGGTAAAGTAGTCCGCCGACCGAATCGAACTTCCCCTTTGAGTTCAACTCTTCCGGCAAAGTGATGAGATCGACAGGTTCATCTTTTATGGCAAGGCTCAGCATCGCTTCAAAAAGGTGCCGATGGGTTTCCCAGTAGAAATCGTCCGGCTTGAGAATCTCCGCCGCTTTTTCAAGAGCAGAGCTTTCGATGAGCATCGAGCCGAGAACAGCCTGCTCGGCTTCTTTATTCTGGGGCGGGACTCGATCGTAGGAGCCATCCTGAAATTGCGACAATTTAGTTGCCTCCGGGTTTTAGAAATCAATGTCCGGCAAATGCGAATGAACCTCAAATTTTGAGGCGGCAAAGATGAAAAGTAGGGGCGGGAGAAACGAAAACAGGAGCGAATCCAACTCCGCATGAATCATTGCGGAAGTCGGTTTCGCTCCTGTAAAACGATGGGATCTAGGCTTCGTCTGCGACTTCGGACGCTTTTGCAACTTCGGCGGCAGCTTTTGCGGCGGCTTCCGCTGCAGTGAATTTAGCGGCCTCTACTGCCGCTCTCTCTTCAGTCTGCAGTCGAGCTTTCTCACGCGCTTCCACCATTTCGGCAGTAGCGACATCCAGAGTGAACGGCACTA
>JAYVOT010000422.1:0-1865 GCA_043757795.1 Chthonomonadaceae bacterium
CATGCTCCTTCTACTCCCACATTTCAGTCAGCTTCGCTCGCAAAGCGCGTCTTGCCCGGTAGAGAATGGATTTGGTGGCGGCGAGGGTTCTGTCCGTCATCAAGGCGACTTCGCTTGCATCCCACTGCTCCGCGTCACAGAGCATAAGAACGATGCGATGCTCCTCCGAAAGTTCGGACACGGCTTTCCGAACTACTATGCTAGTCTCCATTTGCGAGGCGGAGCGTCCGGAATCCGTTGATCGTTCTATCTCTTCCGACTCCATCAAAAGCAGTTTGGGTTGTCTCAACCGATCCAGGCACAGGTTTCTAGCAATCGCGAAAAGCCATCCTCGAAAAGGGCAGTCCCCCCGAAACGTAGCGGCGCGTTCGAAAGCTCTCAGAAAAGCCTCGGAAGTCACCTCTTCCGCATCCTCGCGGTTTCCAAGCAGATGTTTGGCATAAGCGAAAACCCGGTCTACATACATCTCGAAGAGCGCTGAGAGCGCCTCGGACTCTCCGGCTTGAAATCGCGTTACCAACCTCTCTTCGTGAGGAGTGTTTTGAGTTGGAACCCTCTGGCGGAATCCGCCCATTTAATCTCTCCTTCAACCGCATGCAATAGAGTGACGCAGAGCGTCCTCGGAAAGTGTCGCAATGAACTTAAGAGTGGCAAGAAAGGAAGGAATTGGAAAGTTGCGATAGACGAGCGGTAGCCAAATGCCCTGAGGGCCTGCAAGCCGAAAATGAAGTCGGGTACTGAATGCGACCGGGAAATGAATGGGCGCGATTCGGAAGCAATGCCTGAGTGAAGCGCAGACCGCGATACGCCGATTGAATAGGGATTTCTTTCCTTGCGCTCATAGGCGCCGCCGGGCGGGAATTGGTTATGCGAAATCCAACCTCTGCAGCGACTGATCTGTCAATGCGAAATTTATTTTTCGCAACCGGAGCGCATGAGACTATTCAAATTGAATCTAACCCGGAACGGCTTTGCTTGCGGATTTCTCTTCTTGCACATGACGTTTCAGTTCGTTTACAAAAAACTTAGCGTTTCCCGGTTCGACGCACCATATTTTGATGGTCTTCGCGTTTCCGCCGCTTGCGATGATCGCCTCCACCATGATGCGAGCCGTCAGTTCGGCGGTCGCTTCACGTTGTTCGTCCGTAATCCAGTTTGTTTGCGCAAGTAGGTTTTCAGTCATGTCCGCGACGACTGCGGATTTCGCGCCTTTCTCTCGAAGCATGCGGATGGCGTTTGAGATGGACTTTGAGATGTAATCCGGCGTCGGGCGCTTGAACTCATCGAAAATCACAGCTAGAGCGATGTGCTTAAAGCGATATTTGGCGCCGGACCCCACAAAGGCTTCTCCCGGCGCAAGCGGCGCAACTTTCAGAGCCTCCTGTTGAATCGTGTCGGCGCCGCGATCACGCACCATTTTAGACATCCCGAAAACCATTTTAAGGTCAGGAGCCACTGCAACCACGACTCCATCCGCCTGCGCAAGCAAAGGCAGCGCGTGCTTGTGGGCGTAAACCTCGATCGTCAGGTCTTGCAATACCGCCCTATAGCGCGGCAGAACGAGCAGAGTTGGAAATTTGAAGCAGTTATGCAGCGCCGATTTTAGCTTTTCAATCATTGTGTTCGTCAGAGTCGTCTCAACTTTCAACAAAGAAAATTCGTCGGAAAGAACAGCCATCTTAAGCCGCTTCCGACATCCACATTAGTATATCATATATCTTGCTATACTAAATGAACGATTCAGCGCGAACACCCATTCGCCATACAAACTGATGTTACGCAGACCTGACGACCAAATGATTTTTTCGAGAGCGCTTTTGAATCCCATGACTAAAGTCACGGTCTCGGTGGCGCTTCGCGCCGGA
>JAYVOT010000423.1:0-6783 GCA_043757795.1 Chthonomonadaceae bacterium
CTGAAACGTTACGCTCGCATGCTCCGTAATATCAGGTGTAACTGGAACGCCAATGGCACGCTGGCGAGCTACCCCGGTCCCGGCTACTGGAGTATGACGAGGAAGGCAGATTGCTCTTGATCGCGCGGGGGACTCAGCTAGTCTATCAGTACGGGTATGGGTATGACGGCGGGAGAAGGTGGCGTAAAGACTATCTTCAGAACCAGTGGACATGGTATCCGTGCGGGGTCGCGTGTTCTGCCGGGGAGTTGGTGGAGCAACAGTCGGATTTGACCGGTGCGACTTGGACGACTGTCGGGCAGCAACTTCGGATTGGGGCGGGATGTAAATCGCGGCTACTTCGGAGGAATGCTGAAAACCAGCACGCCAACTTACAAGGGGCAACTAGTCTTGTAACCAACGCAAATGGAGATAATCAGTCGAGTGTTCTTTCTGACAGGTTCGGCGTCCAGCAGTTCAGCGCAGGAGCAAGCGCCGCCATACCGCAGCCTTGCGCAATCGAAGAGAGCTTCTCAGCTTTAGCGGCAAGCAGAAGCATGGCAATGCTCTGTTTCGGCAATTCCTGGAACTGCCTGTGGTGCACTCTTCTTCTGCCGCCTTTCAGTTTTCTTTGTGCCCTTTGGTGCCTAACTCACCAAGGTGGCGGTGGCGGTGGTGGAGGCGGAGGTAATGGAGGTGGCGGCGGTGGGGATCCTCAATGCCAGAGTAAGTGTTACAGCAACACAAAGACTGAGTCTGATTGCGTTCAGTGTTGTTCCAATACATGCCCGCCTCCGTATTATGGCGATCCAAAGGATAGAAAGGGCGATCCGACCCAGGCTCGTTGCATTAGCAACTGTGGCAAAAAAAGCATCTAATTGGGAACGATTTAAAACGTGAATGAATCATTGGTTCTGCTTTGACTTCTGAGCTGTAGAGCCAATGATCTTCATTCATTGTTTGCGAAAGGACAAAACATGAAAACCAGTTATTCGAAGGCTATTCTAGTAGCTTCGATACTTATGATCGGGATGATACTACTCCTCGTTATTAAAAACGCCAAGTCACAAGAAGACTTGAAATCGATTAGTTTGAAAAGAGTGGGGAAGTCAATCCTCCCCATACCACTTCTATTCCCGGCAGGTACGAAGACGACTTCAGTCTCCATTTCTAATGAGGACGATCAGACTGCTTCAGTGGTCTACTTCATTCAAACAGGTATTGCGATTGACAAAATGTACGCTTTCTATCGAACTGCGTATCCCAAGGCGACTTGGTTGAATTTCGAGAAGAAGGATCTCGCGGTATCGTATGTTAGCAATGTGAAAGACGACGCTAAAAAAGTTTTATTTACTATTATAATCGACAATCCAAGCAAGGTGACTGGCGCCCTGCAAGAAGGGATGACCACTGCACAAATATCTGTAAGCATCCCTAAAGACAGCATTGTTGATGATAATGGCAATACCAACATAAATCTGCCTAAATAAAGCATCTGGAGCTTATTCCTACGACGGCGCAGGTCGGCTTCAGCAGGTAGTAGACTCTGCCACGAGCCTGACCGAGAACTATGTCTGGAACGCCGACGGCACGCTGGCAAGCTACCCCGGTCCCGGCTACACCCGGTTGCTGGAGTACGACGAGGAAGGCAGACTCGTCCGGATCAAGCGCAACACCGGCGGCACGATCACGACCGCTTACGAGTACGGGTATGGCTATGACGGGGGACGAAGGTGGAGGAAAGACTACCTCCAGAACCAGTGGACATGGTATCCCTGCGGGGTGGCGTGTTCAGCCGGGGAGTTGGTGGAGCAGCAATCCGATCTTACCGGTGCGACTTGGACGACTGTGGGGCAGCAGTTGCGCGACGGGGCGGGGTGCTCCTCCATTCTATTGAATTGAACGCTGATTTAGAACAAGAGCCTATTACAAGCTCCGACGCTAGTGCTCCTCCATTCTATTGAATTGAACGCTCCCTCTTCCATCCAGAGTGGAACTACACCATCAAGCCACGGGCACTGGGAGGCAACATAGAAAGTGCGTTAATTGTTACGTGACTCCTAATTTACCTTCTTGCAAGATATTCGCAACCTTCCAAACTTTCCGAAACCTGACCCTCTCTTCTTACGTCAACACCTCAATACTACGTTGCGAGTCGGTTTTAAGGGGCGGAAACTATGTTGAGTAGGACATTGCGCCGATTTGTTCTGGCGACGGGCGCTCTTTTCGGAGTTGCAAGCTCCGCTTTTGCGCAGAATCCAACACCTGAGCAAATCGAATTTTTTGAGAAACGGGTTCGACCTGTTTTGGCGCAGAGATGCTATTCGTGCCACTCGGCGCAACAGCAGTTCGCCGGTGTTCGGCTTGATTCGCCTGCATTCCTCTCAAAGTCCACGCCAAAAGGACCGAAGTTAATCACGCCCGGCGACCCATCCAAAAGCGCCCTCATTTTGACGGTTCGCTATGATGGCGCTGTGCGAATGCCCCCGACTGGCAAGATTCCTCAAAAAGAGATCGACGCCCTGACGCAGTGGGTCAAAACCGGAGCTGGATGGCCCACGGAAAAATCCACAGGAGTCAATGACGCTGTCACCACAAAAAAAGCGTTGGAGCAGGCGAGCAAACTGTGGTCGTTGCAACCCGTCAGAAAGTTTGCTATCCCGGTAGTTCAAGATTCACAATGGGTCAAAAATCCAATTGACGCCTTCGTTCTCTCTACATTGGAGGCGAAGAACCTCCATCCTTCCAAACCGGCAGATTGCCGGACCCTTCTGAGACGCGCTTCCTATGACCTTATAGGTCTGCCGCCTACCCTGAACGAAATCGCCGAATTCGAAAAAGACTCCTCGCCGAACGCCTGGGAAAAAGTTATTGATCGCCTGCTCGCCTCTCCGCACTATGGCGAAAGATGGGGCAGGCAGTGGCTCGATATCGCGCGATACGCCGACACGAAAGGCGGAGCTTTCTTCGGGGCGGGAGGTGAAGAGGCGCGCTATCCCTTCGCGCACTCCTATCGAGACTGGGTGATTCAAGCTTTCAACGACGACATGAGCTATCCGCAGTTCTTGAAGTATCAAATTGCAGCGGACAAAATGAACCTCGGCGAGGACAAAAAACATCTCGCAGCCCTCGGGTTTCTGACATTGGGCAGGCGGAATCAGGGAGACATGCAGGACCTGATTGATGATCGCATCGACGTAGTGATGCGCGGGACGCAGGCGCTCACTGTCTCTTGCGCACGATGTCACGATCATAAATTCGATCCCATTCCCACAAAGGATTACTATTCGCTCTACGGCGTATTTTCCGCCTCCAATGAACGAACCGTCATGTTGGCGGACGCCTCTTCGCAACTCCCCGGCGTTGCGGAGAGAGTGAAGTCTTTTGAGCGAGAAAAGAAGTCGCGTGAAGAGCGAGTCGACCGATTTTTGGAAGCGAAACGACTCGAAATACTGGCGCATGCTCGCGCTCATATCACCGAATATCTTTTGGCGGCGGAAGACCCGCTTGACAGGCAGGGCGGGGGGAACGAGACGATCAGCGGACTGAAGTCGCAGCTTATCGCGCAGTGGAAACAGTTTCTCCTTTCGACTCGCAAATCTATGAACCTGGCGCTGATCCCCTGGAACGCCTTTATGACGTTGCCCTCCGCGCAGTGGCAGGCGAAGACCCCGGCTCTCGCCGCTCGATTCGCAACCGACAAGTCTATCAATCCGCTCATCGCAAAGGTTTTCGTGGGCGCTCCTCCCTCTTCGCGTTCCGAAATCGCATCACGCTATGCGACCGTTTTCGCCGCCGTCGATTCGAAATGGCAAAAGGCGTTGAAATTAGCGAAAGAACGCGGGATTAAAGCTCCAAACTCGCTTCAGGATAGATGGGAAGAGCAAATTCGGCAAATTCTCTACAACTCGGAAATTTCCCAAACTGTAGCGCAACAGACCGAATCACTCTTGAAAGAAGCGGACGGAAACCGTTTGCAAGCGTTGCGACTGAATGTGCAGCGCCTGCTGGAGTCCCCGTCTTCCCCGCAACACGCGCTCGTTTTGGCGGATTCGGGAAACATGTCAAATCCTCGCGTTTTGATTCGAGGCGATCTTGCGACGCCGGGCGAAGAGGTTCCCCGGCGCTTTTTGCTGGCGCTTGCAGGCGAAAAAAGAGAGCCTTTCAAGGACGGAAGCGGCAGACTCGAATTAGCGCAGGCGATCGCTTCGCCGGACAACCCCCTCACAGCAAGAGTAATGGCAAACCGAGTCTGGCAGGGGCATTTCGGGCAAGGACTCGTTCGTACTCCCTCCGACTTCGGCACGCGAGGCGAACCGCCGACGCACCCGGAACTCCTTGATTGGCTCGCCGCGACGTTTGCGGAAGAAGGTTGGTCGCTGAAAAAACTGCACCGGACGATACTACTTTCGAACACGTATCGGCAGAGCGACGAAGACAACCCGGAGGCGCGAAAAACGGACTCCGACAACCGACTGCTCTGGCGCATGAACCGTCGCAGACTTGATTTTGAACAGTTGCGAGACTCTCTTTTGACTGCGGGCGGAGAGCTTGACCCTGCAATCGGAGGTCGTAGCGTCGAAATTATTCGCGCTCCGTTCAGCCGAAGACGAACCCTTTACGCGCTTGTGGATCGCTCGAACCTGCCTGCGATGTATCGGGTCTTCGATTTTGCGAACCCGGACGCCCACTCGTCGGAGCGCTTCGTAACCACTTCCCCTCAGCAGTCCTTATTCCTTCTGAACTCTCCTTTCGTCATAGATCAGGCGAAACGACTTGTAGCTCGATCGGAAGTCGCCTCAAAAAGCGATGAAACTGCAAAAATCCAGACCCTCTACCAAGAGCTTTTCGGGAGAGAGGCGTCGGAACGAGAAATCGCTATCGGCAGCAAGTTCTTAAAGGCGGCAATCGTTCGAGAGGGCGAAGGCAGAGCGCGAAAACCTTCGCCCTGGCTCTACGGGTTTGGCGAATACGACGAGGGAACGAAGCGAGTCAAGTCGTTCACGCCATTGCCGTACTGGAGCGGCGAAGTCTGGCAGGTGGGACTGTTTACGCCGGACCCGGATTTCGGAAGTCTGTCGCTAAGTTCAAGCGGCGGCGCGCCCGGCTCCGACACCCAACATGCCGTGATTCGGCGTTGGGTCGCTCCGAAGAACGGCTACATCTCAGTGACCGGAACTTTGAGACATTTGAGCATCAACGGAGACGGCGTTCGAGGGCGAATCGTGTCGAGCCGTACGGGACTGGCGGAGGTGTGGAATGTGAAGTACACAGGGCAAGACACGAATTCAACTAACTTACAGGTGATGAAGGGAGACACGCTGGATTTTGTCGTGGACTGTCTGAAGGATGACACGGAGGACAACTTCGCCTGGACTCCGACGCTCACGCTGACTTCAGCTCCTGTTGTCGCAAAGGGCGTTGCGAAGGGTAAATTTCGGGAAGCGGGAGTGAAATGGGACGCCGCGGCAGACTTCGGCGGGCCGATCAACGAGATACCGAGACCGCTCACAAATTGGGAAAAATACGCACAGGCGTTGCTTATTTCCAACGAATTCGCTTTTACGGATTGAGGGAACTGGGCGGAAGAATCCTCATCCCCTCATTCCTCTTCTCCTGCGCTGTGGGCAGAAGGGGGGCAAGAGGGTCTTCCAAATAGAGAGCGGCGCCGGAGATGAGGAGCTGGGGTGAATGAGGGTTCTCCCCCAAAATCCGTGCGGCGCCTTTGCAAGACTTAAGAGGGTTCAATTTTCAAATCGAAGGGAGATCGTTTCGATGCCGGATCATAAACAGACAATTGAAGATGTCGCGGTGACGCGGCGAGAGTTTCTCAGCCGCTGCGGAATGGGATTCGGCGGGTTGGGGCTGACGATGATGATGAGCGAATCCGGGCTTTTAGTTCCGCTGCCGAAGGCGGGAGCGGAGGAAGCCGCGTCGCTTGCACCCATACTTGCGCCCTTGCCTGCGAAGGCGAAGCACGTCATCCACATCTTCACGAGCGGCGCCCCCTCTCACCTTGATACCTTCGACTACAAGCCCGCTCTCGCTAAATTCAAAGGAAAGAAGGTGACTTCCGGGGGCGCAAAAGGTCAGTCGATGGACCCGAATGCGTCCGCGATGCCCTCCCCGTTCAAATTCGAGAGACACGGCAAAAGCGGAATCCCCATCAGCGAAATCTTTCCGCACCTCGCGACTCACGCCGATGAGATGTGCGTCATCAACTCCATGTACACGGACATTCCGGCGCACGATCAAGCGCAACTTCTGATGAACTGCGGCACAGCGCGGTTCGTGCGACCCTCTATGGGATCGTGGGTAACCTATGGCATGGGAACTGAAAATCAGAGCCTGCCGGGATTCATCTCCATGTCGCCGGGCGGAATGCCCTTGCTCGGAGCGCAAAACTGGAACTCGGGATTTCTGCCGGGCATCTATCAGGGAACCTTCATCGACTCCAATCAGACGAACATCGAGAAACTGATCGAACACATCAAAAGCGGCTACTCCACTCTTGCGGAGCAACGTCAACAGCTTGATCTTTTGCATGAGGTCAACGACTCTTACAAAGAGAGGGTCAAGCAGGACTCGCAGTTGGAGGCGCGCGTGCAGTCCTTTGAGTTGGCGTTTCAGATGCAGGAAGAGGCGGCGAAGGCGTTCGATATCACGCAGGAACCGGAAAATATCCTAAAAATGTACGGCGAAGGCGCACAGGCGCGGCAGATGCTCATCGCGCGGAGACTCGTGGAGCGGGGAGTTCGGTTCGTGCAGTGTTGGCAAGACGGTTGGGACACGCACTCGAACCTC
>JAYVOT010000424.1:0-6783 GCA_043757795.1 Chthonomonadaceae bacterium
CTCGCTCTTTCCAGAAGCTTAAACAAATTTACCACGATTCTGCCGGATTCTAATTGGCTTCGGACGAGACAACAATTTTTTTTCTGAATCGTCCGGCTGAAGCGAAAGACATTTTGAGCGCTTCCTCCCGAACTCGCCGATGCGATTCACGAATTTTTCTTCGCGGAACGGAGATTAATTCTGCCGATCACAGTTCGAGAGAAAAACTTTGTTTTCTAAGTGATAGTTTTCCAGACTAGACTCACTCTTGCTAAGAATAGCTGAGATTTTTACTGTGACCCGCAAAATATTTAACAATATATTTTATTGCAGTAAAAACAGGGAGGAATTTCTAGATTAAGATAGAAAGTACCTCTGTCATGTGAAAAAAGGTGTTTTAAGCCCTGTTTATCTCTAGCCGAATCGTCGTTCGTAGCCGAACGCACTTAGTCAGCCGAACGACCTCTCTCTGGAAGGAGAAGTCCTGATGTCAGTGAAGGCAAGCCTGCTTCGCCCCGACGATCTGCTGAATTTGCAGATCGAGGCGATCAATATGCGACTCGACACGTCAACTTCGGACGCGCCGGCGCTAGTTGTCGAGAACGTTCAAATCCCCGCGTTCCTCGTTGTCACATTTCCTCCGCAATCTATATCGGAGGGCGCGTACTATGAGTCCGCTCACCTCACCCAAAGTCAGATTGAAAACCCGCCAAATCGCCCTGATTCTGATCAGGATGCGTTGGACGGACCCACAGCCCTGCCGGGGCACACTGTCAACGACCCTTCGAAACTCCCAAATCCTACAAAGGTTTCGAAGATGTCGAATTCCAGTCGGCTCGTTTTCAAAATCCCGCCCGGAGTGCGAATCCCATACACACTGAAGGGATTGACTGACTGGTCGAAATTTGAGCTGAGTCTCAATGGGATCGCTGCGATAGGAGCCTCGCCAACTGCCGACGAGATCGCAAAAGCTCCCGTCATTCAAGCTCCTTCAGTGATAGAGACCGCGATCGAACTGCCCTATCGACTCTGGATTTCCCCGAACAAAGAGGCGGTTTGGGAGCATCGAGACGCCCCATTCGTTCACGAGGGGCGAACTGAGTTGTGGCACACAAGACTGGTGAAGCGGTCTTTGGATAATCAGCCGCCGACAGTACTCTCAAAGAAGAACACAGCCTCATTTCGCGCGATTTGGTCAGAAAACTACAACGGATTCGACCCTCTCACTCCGTTCAATCCCAACGATGGGCTGGGCAGAACCGCGATGTCCGCGCAAGATCGTTCGCAAATCGTCGTACTCACCTCGGCGTTTCATGGCTATGAGTCAGATGGTTTCATCATCTTTTCCGGTGTAGAGGGCCTATCCATCGGAAGCGTGAACCAGAAAATTTTCAATAGTGTCGCCCTGACTCGAAATCTTGCGTCAACAAATCAACTTCAGTCGATCATTCGCAATCCGTTCCCGTTCAACTTCCCGTATGTGCCTCAGCCCTTCGAGGCGGAACAGATGATGTTGACTCCCCTCGGAGGCTGGCTGAAATCTCGCGGCGCTTGGAATCCTCCGCATCGAGCAAAGCCGGTTCGACGAACTCCGCCCGTATTCAACCAAGATATTGGCGTCTTACAATCGGTTTTCACGCCGAATATTACGATCGGAGCGAATCTCCCGGTTGCAGTTCCGCCTGTAGCGATCACGCAACGCCCTCCGGTTCTCGCCCCGCCCTCAGCAGTTGCGTCCGCATCTCTCGCAGCGCTGTCGGATTCCATCTCGTCACTGGCTCTTCAGGCGTTGCAAGTTGTGGGATTCGAGCCAAATGATCTGCCCTCAGCCTCAATTGGAGTGGCGGGCAATATCGATGTGAGCCTTGTTTTGCCGGACGTTCAACTCAATCTTTCAGAGTGGGTGCATGTGGCGACTCAGGGCAGAGATCACTACGTGAAAATCGTCTACGAGGGAGTGCTGAAAGGTTTTGGGCACCGGGCGGCGCTCATTAAAGTGACTGAGCGCAAATTCTTGGAACATGACGGAATCGTGGAGGCGCATCTCGTTCAGCGGCAGTACGTCGTCGTTCGAGAGCCGGAAAAACGCTTCGATGCTTCAGATCGCGCCAATCCCCTCAAGCGAGTCCTGATGACCACCCTCGTCACGCCCGACATCAAAGAGCCGACGCCTATTCCTGGCGCTCCAAACTCCTTCTGGGTCAAAGTGGGGAACGCAGGAACGGACGAAGACTACTTCCGGTTTCATGGCAAATCGACGGACGTTCTGGGAAATGAGGTCGATTTCACCGCCCCAATGATCTTCGTCTCGATCTCCGACATCAAGGCCAATATCGGCGCTATCGCCCTTGAGTTCAATGACGCCTCGAAAATCGAACTGCGAAACCTGAGAATTCCCGGACAAAAACTTGCTTTTGCAGAGGCGCACGCCGACCCTGCCAAAAGAACGGACAACACGACTCTCGTGACGAACGCTGTCAACTTCGTTCTCGATACGGCTGGAAATCCGAAGATGCTGAAGGCGGATGTCCTTATCAAACAAGTTCAAGAGTTGGTCGGCTCAGACGCAACCACAACGATTCGACTGTTTAAGGACTATCTGGAGAAGGGAATCGATGACGCGGCGAACGTGACAGGCGCTTTTGCGGAGGTGGTGAAGCAAGATCTCTCGAAGTATCTGCCGAGTAACCCCTTTGCTGGAATCATCAACGACGCCTTCGGGGTCGAATTTTCCTCCGACAAGGCAGGAGGCTTTGCAACGCCGAACATGGGTGTTTCGACTTTGACGAGGCAGTTGGGACCTCTCGCAGGAAAAGTAGCGGACGCAGTCTCGGATGTCTTCAACCCGGATGAATTTTTCCAGGGGTTCACTGCCGAGTTGTTCGGGGCGTTCGACCTGGCAAAGTTGTTGCCAACCGGTTCGCATGGCGAAAACGCGCCCCAATTGAAAACCAAAACGGAAGACATTCCCGGCGGCAAGAAGCTCATCGTCACTTTGGATTGGCTTCCGGCGGTTCAAAACCTTGACCTGGGCTTAGCGGCTTTCATCAAAGACCACAATGGAACTACGGCGCTTAAAATTCATGGGCAAATCGAAAAACCTTTGAAATTGGACAGCCTCGGCATGCCGATTACAGCTGGCGTAGTCTCCGACATCACTGGGGAGCTAAATGACTTTCAAGTTTCAGTCTTGAAATCCGTTTTCATCAACTTCAAGAAGTTTACTTTTGAGGCGAAAACCGGTAAGAAAGTCGATGTGAATGTAGCGCTGGATTCAGCGAAACCGCTCGAATTCGCGAACGACCTCGCTTTCATCGAAGAGATTCGAAACGCGATTCCTCCCGGACTTTTCGGCGATGGTCCTAGCCTGGACATCTCCCCGACTGGGATACGCGCCGGATTCGCCTTCGCACTGCCGCCGATAGCAGTGGGAGTCTTTTCGCTAAAAGACGTCAGCCTCGGGGCGGCGCTCACGCTTCCATTTCTGAATGGCAGACCCTCCTTCGACTTCAACATTTCGACGCGAGAGCATCCTTTCCAACTCATCATCTCGTTCTTCGGAGGCGGCGGCTTCTTCCACATGGAGGTAGACACCGCGGGAATGAAGCAGCTGGAAGTGTCGCTTGAATTCGGAGCGGCCGCTTCGATCGACATCGGAGTCGCGAGCGGCGAAGTTCATATCATGGCGGGAATCTACTTCTCTTTACAACGAAAAGAGGGAAGTACGGACCTGAGTTGCACTCTCACCGGGTTCCTCAGATTGGGCGGATCGCTGAGTGTTCTCGGCATCATCAAGGTCTCAGTCGAGTTCAATCTGAGCTTCACCTACAAAGACCCCGGCAAATGCTACGGCAGAGCGACCCTGACAGTTCATGTCGAAGTCCTGTTCTTCAGCGCCTCGGTCGAGCTTGTCGTTGAGAAAGTTTTTGGAGGCAACAGCGGAGACCCGAAATTCCGAGACCTAATCGGTTCAACTGACATTTGGAGCGAGTACGCAAACGCTTTTGCATAGATTTTTTTGCATCGATTTTAAGGATAAAATAACATCATGGCAAACGATCAGACCGTTCTTTTCACGGTTCTCCCTCGCGGATTGCAAGTCCCGAGCGAGACCCTGCCGATCTCGATTTTTGTCGCGCCAAGACTGCGCGGCGAAGATCAACTCGGCGCATTTCCGGATTGGTTGACCTGGACTACCCAACTCAAGCAGAAAGGTCTCACTCTAGACATTCGTTGCAACGGGAAGTCGTTTCAGGCTCCCATAAATACCGATGCGTTGCGCCCGGAATTATGGGAACAGCTCTTCAGCAAAACGACTTTCGTCCGGTCTCGAAAATTCGACGACTACACACAGCACGGAATCATCTCGTATCCGCTTCGAGCGACTCTCAGCGCTTTGAAGGGAATCTATCAGGATGCTAGCCTCACTCTGGCGCTTCCCAATGGGAATACAGGAGATAAGAGGGAGAGCTTCAACCCGAATCGGGAGAGGTTGAGCGACCTCGTGAAGGGGCTGGAGGCTCATTTCAATGGAGATGTCGCCCCGAAATTGCGTGAAGAAAACCGTTCGCTCAGTCGTCCGCAATCCTTTCTGGCAGGGGCGAACCAGGGGTTTGCAGGCGGAGCGAAGGACGACGAGGGTCTCTTGATCGGAGTCAAAGGCGAGAGTACGTTTCAATTCCTTGCAAAAAACTTCTCCGTCTATCATCGGATGCCGACTCCCGACCCTGATAAGAATCCGCTCATTTTGGACAAAGAAAAACAGTTGGATTTTCATCAGGTTTTGAGTTCGCTCAACGCCTACCCGGAACTTCTGAGAGCGTTGGGGCTGGTCTTTGACATTCAGCTTCCTGCGACTTTCGTCGATGCGACGCCCGCGAACAAGCCCGGCTCGCTCTCCGTTCACGGGACGAATTTCCCCTGGAAAACTCCGATCAAAACCCCGGAACTCTCGACCGCCTACCTGAATTTTCTGAACGGAAGGCAGAGATTCTTTTTCGCGGCTCCCAGAGTGACCTCAGATCCGACTTCGCCGACCACTGTTTTAGGATTGTTGAATCTCGACGCGAATCGATTCGGAGTGGCGCAGGTGGATGTCGATGGCGGGATGCACAAAGCGATCTACCTTGCCGAAACCCTTCATCATCCTGAACTTGAGCGAAATACGAAGCCGAACACAAAACCGGGCGAAGCTCCTCATCCGGAGATTTTCGACCCCGGCGCGACTCTGCCTTCGTTGCGCTCAGTCGGTTTCTCCCTCTTTGCAGATCGAAGAGGACTCGCCCTGTTCGATACTCTTTCGCAAGGAAAAATCTTCAATGACGCTGTCGAAGGCAACCTGGCGCAACCTCGACCTCTCTTTGCTGAAGATCTGCTTCGGGGCTATCGGATCGATGTCTGGGATTCTCACACCACTCAATGGCATTCGCTCCATCGGCGTAGCGGCGACTACAAAATTGGAGACAAGAAATTTCAGACGAAGGAGGAGGAGGGTTTCATTCAGACGGGAGCCGCGCAACCCGCACCCGGAGCGAAACCCGCTTCAAAAGACCTGTATCTGCATGAGGCGTTCGCAAGATGGGGCGGTTGGAGCCTCAGCGCCCCCTTCCCCGGCAAGGCTCTGAGTCGATTTGCAGACCCTGCAAAAGCGATTCCCCCGGATGGCGACGACCCTGATTACCGGGTCGATCAACCGGAAACGCCCTTCAAGATGACGGTCAAGAATCTGGCGACTCCTGGTTCTCTTCCAAGCTTGCGATTCGGGAGGCGGTATCGGTTCCGCGCTCGCGCGGTCGACCTAGCTGGAAACAGTTTGAAAGTCGATGATCCAATCGCCGCGTTGCTCGCCCAACCCTGGGGACTTCCGCTTGACCCGGAGGGGATTCCCTATTTAAGGTATGAGCCTGTCGCCGCTCCAATAATCGTGATTCGCGATTCAAAGGCAGTCACGGAACCCGGTTCCGCTCAAGTCCGAATCGTCATTCGCACTTTCAATGACAAGATCGAAAATGACTCCGTTGCCGCTATCACGGATGCCGCGGACAGGCATCTCCTCCCGCCTCGCACAAGCGTCGAAATAGGGGAGCATCAGGGGATGTTCGATGACGCGACGAAAAAAATCAAGAGCGATCCTGCGACTTACAAGCTCATTTCGGATCGCGACGCAGGGGAGCTTACGACTGAAACAATCACGATCGCAGGAAAATCGAACGATTTTCCGCTTGTCTCCTCTGAGACAGTGGACGAACTCTCCTACCTGCCGGACGCGATGTCTCACGGAGTCGCAATTCGAGACCTGCCGGGCGCACAAGAAGGCAGCGTGGGGAAAGCGTTTCCGAACACAGGAATAGCGGGGGCTATCGCTTACGACTTGTTGAGCGATCCCAATCCCCGTCCTGGTTCTGCGACCCTTCTCAGTTTTGGAGAATCAGGAGAGTGGGAAAAAGAACAGGGAGTGCGAATAGCGCTTGCCGAACCCGCGATCAACCAGAAAGATTTGACACCGACCTGGGACCCCGACAAACGACTATTGACGACTTTTCTGGCGAAAGGTCTCACGAAAACAGTTCCGATCAGCAGCTACATGTCGGCGGCTGACCTGCAAAAAATGGGAATCTGGAAGTGGATGCGGGAGGTCATTGAAGGAGTTTCCATCTTCATCCCGATCCCGGAACCCCTGATTCTAGGATTGCCGATCGATGGAATCAACCATATTTTGCAACGAACTGTCGAAGGCGGACACTGGATGTTGACCCCTCCGCGACTAGTAACGCTTGTTCACGCCGTTCAGCAACCTATCGGGAA
>JAYVOT010000425.1:0-1862 GCA_043757795.1 Chthonomonadaceae bacterium
CGCAGTGTTTATGGCGATTTCTTTCTTCGCCGCCACGGAATTCCAGTTTTTCTATCTGCTCTCGGCTCAATACATCGAGCATCTAGGGGTTCCTCATCAACTCGTCCCGCTCTCAAAAAACATCAGTCAAGTGGCTGAAGTCGGAGCGTTGTTGGTTCTGTTGCCGCTTCTGCTCCCTAGCAAGGGAATGAAATGGTGCTTGATTTTGGGCAGTTTCGCATGGCCCCTCCGATACCTCATTTTTGCGATGGGCAACATCTGGTTAGTTATTCCTTCGTTGGGGTTGCATGGGTTCGGTTATGCGTTCGTCCTTGTGGTTCAGCAACTCTATGTGGATCGCGTCGCGCCGAGGGACATTCGGGGAAGCGCGCAATCTCTGCTCAACCTGGTGACTCTGGGATTGGGAAACGTTTTGGGAAGCTACTTCTGCGGGTGGATTCAAAGCTACTTCACGCATGACGGCGTCACCAATTGGGTTCCTGTTTTCATCTTCCCGACGGTTACGACTCTCATCTGCGCCTTTGCATACATGTTCACCTTCAAAAACCCGACTCACGCAATGGAGGAGGAAATATAAGCTAGCGACTCTTTTGGGCAGGAAACGTCATGTAGAAGTCCGCGCTCGGATTTGAAAAGCCCGTCTTCGAGAATTGAAATTCTCGCTCAGGCGCTCCCTCGGCTCTAAAACGCCGAAGGCGTCTTTTTCACTGCATTGTTGCGCATCGTCACGACGGGCAGAGCTTTTTCGCTATAGCGCTTTCGGCGGGAAGCCCTTCGGGCTATAATCCAACTCGCAACTTTGGGAATCGTCACATCGAGCAGAGTAGCTTTTCAAATTTGTGCCGGGTGTTTTCATTTCAACACCCGGCTTAGCGCAGAGCGCTTCCAAACCCCGACAGTCCAAACCCTGAATCGCACGAACCAGGTGTTTGCAACACGCGGACATTTCGTCCTACTAAGTGCGTAACATGAGTCATTTGATTTTGGACTCCCCGACGCAAGTGCGCCGGGGCTGATTTTTTGTCATTGCAATCGCAATCCCAATCCCAATCACACCACTCCCTTTTTCAACTCTTCCAATTTGTAGCTTGTGCCTCGCCAGACGATCCCGCTCTGTCTGTGCGTGACCCAGGTTGATCGCACGATGATGGAGATCACCAGAAGACCGGCGAGAGGATAGGCGAAGCCGTACCACGGCCCCGCGCCCGTCACTCGCCGCATCGAGAAAGCCCCGCCCGCCATCGCCAGAAGTGTTAAAAGGGAGAGAACCTGAGTGAGGGGAATAGGAATGAAAAGCCCGAATACCGGATAGAGAGCTGTCAAGACAAGCGCGAGCGCTCCGAAAAAAGTCCTTAGCAAATTGAAATCGAAGCTAGCGTAAGCGTTTTTGGTAAATCCGTTCCAGATGCCTTCCAATCCGAAAACCCACCGAATTGAGAGATAGTCGCTGCCATCCAGCATACCGCTGCGAAACCCTTTGCGTTTCAAAGTTTTGCCGAGCTTGTAGTCGTCCGCGACCTCCATCGGCAGGACGGTGTGTCCGCCGCTTGTCAAATAGGAGTCGGATTTCACCATGTTGAAAGCGCCGAATCCGTAAAAAGATCGGCTTTTCGGGTTTGCAACGTCCCAGGGGCGCACTCGCAAAAGGAACATGAAGAGGAAGTAGCTCATGAAGAGTTTTTCCCAAAAACCGCGGCCTTCGCAGTGCGGGCAGACCACGAGATGATCTAGATTCTTCTGTTTCGCATACGCGACTGCGATTCGCATGGCGTCTCTTCGATAGACGACATCCGCGTCCGTGAACAGCAGCCACTCGCCGCTTGCCGCCTCGCTGGCTACATGAAGCGCGTGATTTTTACCAA
>JAYVOT010000426.1:0-1862 GCA_043757795.1 Chthonomonadaceae bacterium
GAAAAATATCCGTGACGTGATTCCCTTCCCAAGAACTCCCGGCAGCGCGGACTTCTAATCATGCTCTAATCATTGCAACCGTTCAGCCTTCCTTAAGGAGGGCTAAGGACTTCAAACTCCTTCTACGAAGAATTATTCTTTCGTTGCGTTTAAATTCGGCTTAAAAAGTTTGCTTTTTTCTATCCGGAAGCCTGTTGCGATTTGCTTGCTCGAAGACGCCGCTCAGTTTCTCGAAGGTGATGGACACTGCCTTCTTCATCCCTAAGCTAACTCTTATGGGGCGGTGTAAGGTTTCCTTTAGAATTGCAAAGGAACGACAGAGGCGAATCGAGCGTCTATCATAAGCGAGGCTAAAAAGCCCTGTGAAATGGAGTAAATTTAGATATAGGAAGCCTTACGATTATGTTAAACCAAGATCAAGAGATTCTGAGTTCAATTCGATACGCGATGGCATCGTCAAACCTGCCTGTGCTGACAGGCAGTTCTAGTGAGATAGAGATGGCTAGAAATATCCGCATAGATAAGTTGATAGAGATGGACGATATCATCGTCAATATGCACAAACGAGCGAATGAGGGCGAGAGCCTATGCAATCAATGGGAAAAAGCGGTTGCGTCTTCCTGGCAGATGCGGGGAGCAACCTCGGCAGGTTGGTGGGTCGCTCGCCGAGACATGAAGGCGGATGCCATTTTGAAAGAGATTGGAAATTAGTTTTAAGCCATAAAGTATGGCGGAAATTAGGGATGATATGGAGTTGGAAGCAAAAACAGGAGTCATCCGCCGTGTGGCAATGATCGGAAATCACACTCCGCGCCAATGCGGCATCGGGACGTTTACCGCAGATTTGATCGAGGGGTTATCCGGTCGATTCGCGAACTTGGACTGTTTCGCAGTCGCGATGAACGATAAAGTAGAAGGCTACGACTATCCTCCGCAAGTTCGATGCGAAATCAATGCGAATGAGATTTCTTCTTACTGGAAAGCGGCGGACTATCTAAACTCAAATAAAGCGGATGTCGTGTGCCTTCAGCACGAATACGGCATTTTCGGCGGGCGTGCGGGCAGTCATATTTTAACTTTGCTTCGCGATTTGAAAATGCCCATTGTCTCCACGCTGCACACTATTCTACGCGAACCGAACTCCGAGCAGTGCGAAGCGATGGCTGAGATAGCCCGCCTCTCTGATCGCCTGGTAGTCATGAGTGAAAAGGGAGCGCAGTTTCTTCAGGAAGTGCATGGCGTTGACCGAGCGAAAATCGACGTCATCCATCACGGTATCCCGAATGTTCCGGCGAACCAATCGGAATTTTACAAAGAACGTTTCAAACTCCGCGGGAAATCCGTCTTACTCACTTTCGGATTGCTTTCTCCGGACAAGGGCATTGAGAACGTCATTGAGGCGATGCCCGCCATCGTGGAGCGTTTTCCGGAAACGGTTTACGTCGTATTGGGCGCGACGCACCCTCATGTGCGCAGGCAACATGGCGAGTCCTACCGCAAGAGTCTTGAAGCGCTTGCGGAGAAGCTGGGAGTGAGCGAGCACGTTCATTTTCACAATCGATTCGTTCCCATTGAAGAATTGACTCAGTTCCTAAGCGCAGCGGACATCTACATCACCCCCTATTTGAAGGCGGAACAAATCACCTCCGGGACGCTGGCATACGCCGTCGGATCGGGCAAAGCGGTTATCTCGACCCCTTATTATTATGCGGAAGAGTTGCTTGCGAATGGGAGAGGAATCCTGGTTCCCTGGCGCGACCCGAACGCCATTGCAAGCGAGGTCATGGGATTGCTGGGGGATCCGGAAAAATGCTCTGCGCTTCAAAAACGAGCTGCGAAATACGGTCTAGAAATGGCATGGC
>JAYVOT010000427.1:0-6775 GCA_043757795.1 Chthonomonadaceae bacterium
GGAAACGGTTGCCCGATTCCTTTAGCAGTCTACCCGGAGGCTCGGCGAGCCGCGTCAACGCCTCCTGTCAGACCTTGCTTCCGATGGGGTTTGCCAGGCCGATGCGTCTCCGCACCGCCGGTGCGCTCTTAACGCGCCATTTCACCGTTGCCTGCCCAAAGGCGGGCTGTGTAATTTCTGTGGCACTTTCCGTCGGGTCGCCCCGCCCGGCCGTTAGCCGGCATCGTTGCTCTATGAAGCCCGGACTTTCCTCTCGAAGTCGCCGAAGCGCCTTCCAGCGGCCGCACAACCTCCTGCTATCAGATTGTACCGGAAATAGCGCGAATAGGGAAGGGCGAACGATTTTTAATCAGCGAATACCCTCAAGCGATTTGAACTGACAATGCAACGGCTCAAAAAAACAGTAAAGCTCCCTTCAGGGTTATTCGACCAATCGAGATATGTCTCCTAAAGCTTGTCTCGGATTGAAATTTTAATCAAATTTGTTGGGTATCATAATGTTGGCAGTTTGTCAAAATATTTGCCATGCCTTTCGAATTGCAACTTTCCATTGAAGCTAGCGCCTGAACTCTATTTTTTGTCCGCTGATTTCAGAATATTCGTGTTGACGCCATGCCTCAAAAACACTCAAGAATGACATTAAGAGGGAGAGAGTTTTTGCTGACAGACCGCCTCTGGGAGCTTTCCTCCCGACTTGAAATCAAAAGCGTCGCTATCGATTCAATACCCGAATTTGAAGAGAATTGCTGGTTTGAGAACGAACGTCCTCCCACTTGTAAAGAGGTTGCCCGACACGCCATGCGAATCTGCGAAGCGGATTTGTCCTATCCTGTCCTACTCAATCGGAACGGCGGATTGATGGATGGAGGACATCGTCTCTGCAAAGCATGGATATCAGGTAGGACGCATATTGATGCAGTACAATTTCTTGAAGACCCTGAGCCGGATTATATCGTCTCTAGCGAGCTTGACAGTTAGCATGGATTATGCTTAAATTAAAATATCCCCCGCCCTCTAACGCACTGTTTGCCATTTTTTTGTAGGAGAGCCAAATGAGATTCAATTTGAAATACTGTGTTGCGCTAGCAGCGGTAGGGGCGGCGCTTGCATCAGCAGGCTGCGGCGGGGGCGAGGGCCCTGTGAACCAAATAGATGTTCCCATGCAGAGGTCCTCCCCGGTTCAATCCGGGAATCTGGTCTATACGCTTATCTCGGATCACTCCATTTACTCTCGGTCGCAAGTGCAGAACTACTCGATCACCATCGAAAACGTCGGGACGAAAGACGAAACCTATCAGTCAGGGTGTCTTACCTTTCCAAGAATGAAGAACAGCTCAGGAACTTTGATTTATAAAAACGTCGTCGTCTGCCAATCTCTGATATTAGGCAACTTGAAACCCGGCGAGAAAGCGACAATGAACGACACCTGGGATCCGGCTGTGACTCCGCTCGCGTCCGGAACTTATTCCGCGGAATACGGAATATCAACGGTATCAGGCGGAATCGCGCCGACAATCCCCATCATCGTTCAGTAACGCCGATTCGCTATGGGGCAATCTCGCTCAGGGAGACTCTTTTTGGCTAAACTAGCGTTCAAACCTGTCCGGGAAGATTTTGACGGAGCCTGGAAAATCTACTTTCGGGAAAACCTGAAATATTTTTTGCAGTTCGTCGATGTCGATGCTTACGATGAAATCGACTGGACGCGCAGTCCGGAGTTTCTAGACACGGAGTTGCGAAGGATCTCGCGGGGCTTCAAAAAGAACAAAGTCGTCGTGGACTGTTTGGTCAAAGTCTGGCTGATCGATGGGGAAGAAAAGTGGATTCTTGTTCACATTGAACTCCAATCGCAAAAGGACGTCGATTTCCCGGAGCGCATGTTCGTCTACAATACTCGGTGCTACGACCTCTACCGAGTTCCGATTGCAAGCTATGCCGTACTTGCAGACGAAAGTGCGTACTGGAAGCCGGAATTTTTCGGGTACGGTTTCGGGAAAAGCTCAAATCGAATGGAGTTCGGAATTCTCAAGCTGACCGACTTCATCGGTCAAGAAGAGGCGCTTGAGAGGAGTGATAATCCTTTCGCTCTCGCCGTGCTTGCGCACCTAAAAACGCTGGAGACGAAGGGAAACCCCGAAGATCGGTATCAATGGAAGTTGCGGCTAGTGAGAATGCTGTTCCAACGAGGGTGGGAACGTTTGGCGATTGAGAGTCTTTTCGGCTTCATCGACTGGATCATGAGGCTTCCTCAATCGCTCGAAGACCGATTTGAAATTCAAGTGGAAAAAGATGAAAAGGAGGGCAAGGCTATGGAATTGATGTCGCCGAGGGAAAAAAAGTGGCTCAAAATGGGCAAAACCGAAGGTAGAACCGAAGGTAGATCCGAAGGTAGATCCGAAGGTAGAACCGAGGAGGCGCAGTTCTCCGTTCTGGATGCTCTGGAGATTCGATTCGGAACTATCTCTGAAACGCTTGAGATACAAGTGCGTCAAATCGGAAACTTGGATCGTCTGCACGATATGCTCAAAATGGCGATTAACTCACCCTCTCTACAGGAATTCGAAAAGAGTTTCTCAGAAGTTCAAAACCGCTAGCCGCGTCAAAACTGGAAAGGACGAAACGAGAGTATGGAATCAAAGAAGCCAACCGACTCGCGTCGGGAGTTTATCAAGAAGTCAGCCGCTGTTGCCGCAACAGTCGGGTTTCCAACCTTTATTCCGGAAGGCGTACTCGCCTCTCTGGGGCGCCCCGGAGCTAATGACCGTATCGTCTACGCGCACATCGGAGTGGGCGGGATGGGGCAGAATCATGTCGTTCCGGATGCGGCTGCGCTCTGCGACGTAGATCAGAATCACCTTCATGAGGTCGCGAAACGAGTCAAAGGAACGCCCTTCCTTACGAACGACTACCGTTACATTTTAGATCGCAAAGACATTGACGCAGTGACCATCGGAACCCCTGACCACTGGCACGCTCTCATGACGGTTCATGCGTGTCAGGCGGGGAAAGACGTCTACAGCGAAAAGCCGACTTGCAAGACCATTCAAGAGGGGCAAGCAATGGTCAACGCCGCTCGCTCAAACAAGCGAGTGGTGCAGATCGGTTCGCAGGGACGCTCCAATCCTTTTGCGCACGTCGCCTGCCAATTCATTCGAAACGGACAGATCGGCAAAGTCAATCACGTCGAGATTTGGCACCCCGACAACTACAGCGGAGGCTGGGGCGAAGAGAAGGCTCCCCCGGCTGAGCTGGATTGGAATATGTGGCTTGGGCCCGCAAGATGGCGTCCCTACAACGAGCGTTATTGCCACTTCAATTTTCGTTGGATGATGGATTTCGGCGCAGGCTTCATTCGAGATCGAGGCAATCATGCTCTCAGCATCGTCATGTGGTGCATGGGGGCGGACAATCAATCTCCAGTGAGCGTAGAAGCGACCGGACAACGGCACACGGACAGCGTTCATGATGCGCCTTACGCGATGAGTGTGAAATGGGAGTTCAAAAACCCCGATTGGACGCTCACCTGGGATCAACCCGGCGAGCCGAAGACGTTTCCCGGGCGAAAAAATCCTATCGAGTGGGGGGCGAAGTACTATGGCGACCGTGACACGCTTTTAATTGAAGGCGGCGACGGCGGGTGCGACACCGAGCAGAAGGCGAAAGCGTATGAGCCTCCGGCAAACGGTTTCAAGCCCTATCTCGAACCCGTCGACGCCGATCCCACCGAACGTCATCGACAGAATTGGCGAAACTGCATCAAATCTCGTGAGAAGCCGGCGATGGATGTCGAGATAGGGGTTCATGTGATTACCCTGCCGATTATCGCGAACATTTCCTACTTGCTTGGGCGAAAACTGTTCTGGGACGCAAAAAATCAACGTTTTCAGGGCGATGAAGAGGCGAACCGAATGTTGTCTCAACCCTATCGCGCCCCGTGGCATCTGTGAGAAGCGATTTTATTCGCTTGAAGATTCAATTGTTTTGAAACGATAAGGCAAATGAAATGACGCAAGAAAAAAAACAGACAAAGAAGACAGTTTCGCAGGTTCCCGATCCGATTTCGTCGGCGGAGCGAGTGAAGTTTCTAGCGCGAATACGCTCTTCGGATGCGGCTGAGCGGTATGCAGCTTGGCAGTCCGCCGGTCCGATGGGCGCGGATGTAATCAACGTACTCGGCGAACTCGCCTCTTCCGAAGACAGGGGAGTCGCACTCTCCGCAACCGGCGCGATGGAGAAGATCGCGCACTACTCCGGGCGACCGGGCGCGCAGTCGGAAGCTCAAAAAGTTTCCTCGGAGCTTCTCAAAATCGCAAACTCGGATCGACCGCGAATGGTTCGCTCCAACGCGCTTCAACTCGTCGGATTCATCGGCGATTCGAAATCCGTTGGCGGACTCGTTCGCTTGATGAAAGACAAAGACTTACGCGAGGACGCTCGCTTGGCATTGGAGCGAATTCCCGGAAGTCTCTCAGAGTCGGCGCTGAAAGCGTTGACGAAAGCTGCTGATGAGAACAAAGAGCCGTTTGCGGAGAACTTGAAACAGTCGATTTACAATCGCAACCTGCAACCGAAAACGGTGGGGACGAAAAGCATAGTGCGATAGAGGCGTTGATTGATTGGCGTTGGGAGCAACCTCCTCTAGAGTTGAGACGCCGGTTAATCCTTGAGTAAAGGAGCAGCGCCGTGTAGCGTTGCAGGTTTCGGGAATTTGCGCAATCTAAATCACGATCAATTATGAGAGGCTTTAACGCCAACCGCCATATACGCCCAACGCCTAATTTGCAAGGAGTGATAAATGTTTCTAGGAGAGCGAATCTGGACGGAAGTTCCCGGCTTGACAGGCAAAGTCGTTGTCGTGCCGCTCGGGTCGCTTGAGCAGCACGGGCATCATCTTCCAATGCTTACCGACAGCATGATCGGCGGCGAGATCGCCCGCAGGATTGAAATCGAACTGGGGGAAGAAGCGATCTTCACGCCAATGATTTGGACGGGAGCGTCGGATCATCACCTCGCAATGCCCGGCACTGTCAGCGTCTCAAATAATGTCTATGTCAACCTCGTTTCCGATATTTTGGAGAGTTTGATTAGCGCGGGATTTCGCAAAATCTTCCTTCTGAACTCACATGGCGGCAACATCACCCCCGGCAGAATGGCGATCTACAACACGCATCTGCGACATCGGGACAAACTTGACCTCTTCATTGCGTTCGGTTCCTGGTTCGATATCGTGGCGAAGGAAATACGGGAGATGGACTCTCTAGAAAGCGAAATGGTCACTCACGCTTGCGAGCTTGAGACGAGCATGATCCTGAGCGTTTTTCCTGAACTTGTCAAAATGGAGTTCGCGCGAGGCGCCGCCATTCCATTCGAGTCCGCTTTCTACTCCCCCGACTGGACAAAACCGAACGTCATCGACGTTCCTCGCGCCTTCGATCAGATCAGCGTGACAGGCGCTTTCGGCAAGCCGGAACTGGGAACGCATGACAAGGGAGTCGCCCTCTTCGACCTTGCCTTGCGACAAATCTCCGCCCTACTCCGAGAGTTCGCTAACTGGAAATCGTTTCCTCCCGCGTGACAACCTTTCTCAAACGCGAACATCAGGCGAAAACCCCAGTTAAAATGAATGAGCGCCCGCTGATCGCGAGAGCGCCAAAAACGCTTCTATGTCCAAAGCGCCGACGAAACGCAACTAGCGCTTGCAGTTCTATGAGGGGACTCGCACGCACTGACATTTCCAATTTCATCTCATTGCTCGCCTCCTCACGCAAAATCGAGTAACCCATCCACATCGTTCCATGTTTTACTCCTCAGAAACTGCAGTCACTTTCCGATAAAAGGCAAAATTATGAAATCGAAACCAATTTTGTACTCTATCGGTATTTAGGAAATGGGGATCGCTCAAAATGCGCTTCAAAAGCGATAAGGTTGGGGAGGGAGGAATCCGCTGGCAAATTCAACTCTATTTTCAACATCCTGACTTCAATGCCAACTCCGCAGCATCGTTTGCAGAGAGCGATTTCCCGAGCAGACGGCGGGCATCAAAAGCTTGCTTCCCCATTTTCAGCTCAAGAGTTTGAATCTCAGCGAACTCAATTGGGCTTCGAGACGGATCGTAAACCGTTTCGTTCCCAAGCATCGCCTGAATCGCTCCCAGAAGCGTAGCGGCGAGATCGTCTTGACCTTCACGAGCCGCCACGACGGCGAGACCCTTCAAGCAGAAAATCACCCCTCTCGTCTCTCCGCTTCGGCGTATCTCTTCAAGAGCCTCGAGGTACCGGAGTTTCGATGCAACGTTATCGCCTTTTTGCAATAGAACGTTTGCGATATTCATCGTTGCAATTGAAGCGTCAAATGGCAGTTTCGCCTCTGTAAAGAGAGCAAGCGATTTTTCATAGAGGCTTAAGGCGGAGTCGTAGTTCATTTCATCCCAGAACACGGTTGCAACGTTCATGATGAGTTTCGCCATCCTTGCTGAGTTGCCGTATAATCTGTTGATCGCCAACGCCTCCTCAAATCGCGCTCTTGCAAGCGGCAATTGTCCCGCGTGTCTCGCCATGATCCCCAGATTGTTCAGCGTGCCGCTAATTCGCATCGGGATATTCAATCTTCGAAGTATCGCAAGCGCCTCCTCGGAGCGCTTGAGAGCCTCTTGCGTCTCGCCCCTACGGACATAAATAATTCCCAGCCCATCGAGAGCCAGAGCCTCCTCACACTCTTTTCCATGCCTGCGCCAAATAGACAGGCTGCTTTCCAAGCATGCCTTGCTCTTCTCAAA
>JAYVOT010000428.1:0-6768 GCA_043757795.1 Chthonomonadaceae bacterium
CTCTCGCCTCTCTCTCTCTACTCTGCATGAGCGCGAACGCTCAAGATATTTTCAGCTATACCACTACTTCGAATCTAGTTCTCAACGGCACGCACCTCGAAGGAACCGGGACTACTGTAAACTACTTCGACACCGCATACGGGGCTTCCGGCGCTCTCATGGCGCAAACTCCCACGAACATCCGATTGCTTACGATCACGCCCATGGGAACCACCGCGGCTGTCGCCTCCTACAACAAATCCTTCAATATCTCAGTCAATTTAACGTATAACGCACAAACGGTGTCGTTTGTGTTTTCACCGTTGACACTCATCGGAAACCTTTCCGATGCCGGCTCAAATACGGACACAGTCGCATGGGGACCACTGCCTGGAGGAGTCATTTCGCAAACTGTCGGCGGAAAACTCTTCAACGTCAATTTGAGGAATGCCACGGATCCAGGAGTTATTGGATCGCAAGGCAGTGACGGAACGCTTGCAGCGTTCGTCACCTCCGTTCCCGAACCCGGCGCCGTGGCGATGATGGTTGGGATGGGAGTCTCCGGACTCTTTGGAACCTTCAAGTACATGAGACGCCGCAAATAGTTGCGGCTTTGACTGCTTGTTAAAAATGATGAGTTCAGATTGAACGTCGACCCGCCCGACAATCTATCGAAAGCAGGATGTACTGCAAGCAAGGGATTGCACAGCAAAAAAAACTCATATCGAATATATGTTGTAATTTGGCCGTCCAACGAGAGTTGGACGGCTTTTTTGCTGGCGTTCTGGTGGAACTTGCAATGATATTGACGGTATCCCACACTCAAAAGTTCATTATTCGTGCAAGATATTTGCAACTATTACTCCAAAATTCAGCTTTAGAAAGCGCTCAGCATATGAAGACGTTTTTATGTACCGAAGAGAAGCATGGGCGCAGAGTTTATACATTGCCATGCATGGGCGGCGGAACTCAGCATGAACCGGGAATTCATTCCCATGCCCCAAGATCGCTGCAACAATCTGAAAATGCATTCTAGTGAAAACCGTTCAAGCATCAATTCCGTTTTGCCGAAAGTTCTTTATTTGTTGATTATCAATGCGGATTCATGATTAAAGAAACCCGTAGATGATTAGTTTCGTCTATTTTTATATCCGCACCCGGTATAATAGTTGAGCGAGTTGAAATTTCTCATCTCAAACTCACTGCAACAAACTTCGCTACTGGCAGCAAGTCCCGCCGCGTACAGTATAATTCTTATTTGGGGAGAGGAGTTGAATGGCGTCTCGAATTCTGACGGCGAATAGAAGCGTGTCTCTGCGTGAAGCGCTTTTTAGCGATACATTCATGCTTGTCTATATGTCGTTGATCGTCTTGTTGGGACATCTGGTGACGAACGGACAGTATGGGTATCAACGAGATGAATTTTACTACGTGACTTGCGGAAGACATCTTGCGCCGGGTTTCGTCGACCATCCGCCCCTCACCCCTATGATGGCGAACTTTTCGCTGTGGCTTTTCGGGAATTCCCTCTTCGGTTTGCGATTTTTTCCTGCGGTTGCAGGCTCTCTCGTCGTGCTATTCACCGGTCTGATAGCGCGTGAAATCGGGGGGAATCGATTCTGCCAATTAGCGTCCGCCATCGCCGTCATGACCGCGCCGCTCTATCTTGCTGCGAACGGACTCATGTGGCCTATCTCTTTTGATCAGCTTATTTGGACTCTCTGCTCTTATTTTATGGTTAGGATTTTCAAAACTGGAGACCAAAAAACCTGGACTCTCATTGGTTTGACGGTGGGGATAGGTCTTCTCAACAAATACAACGTGCTCTTCTACGTCTTCGGATTGCTCACTGGAATGATTATTTCGGGACCGCGCAGACATTTTAAGAGTATATGGTTCTGGCTTGGCGTGGGAATTGCGACTTTAATCAACCTCCCAAACGTAGTCTGGCAATTTCAACATCATTTCGCGACAGCGGAGTTTTTGCACAATTTGAATCAGAATGTGATGTCCCATATCCCCCGACAAGAGTTCCTGTTCGATCAATTCAAGCTCATCAATCCGCTTACCTTCCAAATCTGGTTCGCCGGTTTGCTTTACTTCTTCAAGACGGAAGACGGAAAAATATACCGTCCTCTCGGGTGGATCTATCTTGTTATCTTGACTGTTCTGCTGATTACGCAAGGCAGAAACTACTACATGGGCGGGATTTACCCGACTTTGATGGCGGCAGGGCCCATCGCTCTTTTTCAATTCTTCCGAAACAAACCATGTGCGCGAATTAAAATGTCAATCACAGGAATGATCGCCGCTGCGTCGTTCGTAGCCTTCCCGATGGCGGTTCCTTCCCTGAGAGATCAATTCAGCAAGGACGACAAAGAGTTCGCGGAGCTTGTAGGTTGGGACGAATTGATCGACAAAGTGTCGGATGTCTATTACAGCAAGTTGACGGCGGAAGAACGCAAGAAGGTTACGATACTCACGGAGAACTATGGAGAGGCGGGCGCTGTAGACCTTCTGGGAGCCAATCACGGTCTTCCGAGAGCCATCAGCGGACATAACAACTACTATCTCTGGGGACCCGGCGAGGCAACGGGAGAGGTCTGCATAACTTTAGGCTACCCTGAGGCTACGCTGGAGAAATATTTCAAGCATGTCGAGTTCGCAGGGGTCATCACAAACCGATCCGGGCGAAAAAACATCGAATACGACAAGCCGATCTTCATCTGCAAACAGTCCAAAAAGCCTTTGTCGCAAATATGGCATGAGTTCAAACACTACGATTGATTTGAATTACGGAGAAGCTCCTATTGGTCGATTCAATCAAAATGTACCTCTTGTATGCGAAAGCTTGTCTTAGAAGCAAATTGCAGTATCGCGCTTCCTTCATCATGCTTTCCATCGGTCAGTTCGTCACGCTTTTTATGGAGTTTTTCGCAGTTTCGTTGATGTTTCAGAGATTCGGGAATCTTCGCGGATGGAGTCTGCCGGAAGTGGCGGCTCTCTATGGAGTGACTCATATCTCATTTGCGTTGGCGGAGGGGTTGGGAAGGGGATTTGATCAGTTTTCCGGATTGATTCGCGAAGGCGGGTTTGACCGACTTCTGGTGCGTCCCCGACACGTCACTCTTCAGGTTGCAGGCAGCGACTTTGACAGCAGAATCGGAATGCTTGCAACAGGAGCTATCGCTCTAGGCTGGGCTGTCCGGCACGCGCACATCTTGTGGAATATGCAGCATTTTCTACTTCTCGCAGCAATGATCATCGGGGCAACTTGTCTGTTTTACGGACTCTTCATGTTCCAGGCGACTCTCTGTTTCTGGACTGTCGAGTCTTTGGAAATCATGAACGCTGTCACATATGGCGGCAAAGAGACCGGGCAGTATCCTCTCAGCATCTATCGCCCCTGGTTTCGAAATCTATTCACCTATGTCATTCCGTTCGGCTGCGTCATTTTCTTGCCTGCTACTCTCCTTCTGGAGAAAGCAAACGAGACTCTTATCCCTTCACCGCTTCTCTGGGTTGCGCCATTCGTAGGAGTCGGCTTTCTACTGATAATCATGAAGTTTTGGGACTTCGGCGTTAGTCGCTATTGCTCCACCGGTAGCTGAACTCCGTATTCCGGAAGCCCCGATCGCCTCCAATCCCCAAGCACAACCCCTCTGGAAGTTAAATCCCGTATTCTTAATGCGCCGCGCCTCAGACCGACAAGGCGTTCGACGCCTTTGCAAATATTTTTTACGACACGTCCGCGCAATAAATCACCTGGCTCGATAGCGTTCCGCCTCGTGTCTTAGGGCACGAGGGGGGCTTACGCCCTGCCCTCGGCGCTGTCGCGCATGGCAAACGCCATTTTCCTGCCGGGCGCTTTCAGTACCCGACATAGGCAGTTCATTTGCAACGCTTAAAACTTGACGCAACTAGTTTGGTTTTTGAGCAACTGGGAACCTCACGCGTCAGCCCTCATCTTTGTAGTCGTCTACGCCGGGAATCGATCCTCCAGGGTTGAAAAGGCGTTCCAACTCATCGCGGGTGATGAGGAGTTCGCGTGGTTTCGCGCCGTTGAGCGGACCTACGATGCTCCTCGCCTCCATCATTTCAACAATTCTCGCCGCCCTTGTGTAGCCGATTTTGAAACGACGTTGGAGCATCGAGGTTGATGCCTGTCCGTTGTTTACCACCATTCGAACCGCCTGCTCGAAAAGTTCATCGTCGACTTCATCTGACTCGTTCGTGTGCGAAGAGTCGCCGGAAGAAGAGTCGTTGAGAACGAGGTTGAATTCCGGCTTCCCCTGATCTTTCAAATAGGTTACTAGAGCGTTCGTCTCCTCTTCGCTCAAGTAGGCGCATTGGACTCGAAGAGGCTTGACAGCGTCGATGGGCATGAAGAGCATGTCTCCTCTGCCTATCAGTCTGTCTGCCCCGACCATGTCCAGAATCGTTCGAGAATCCACTTGCGAGGCGACTGCGAAAGCGATTCGTGAGGAAATGTTGGCTTTTATGGTGCCGGTGATGATATCTACGGAGGGGCGTTGAGTGGCGATAATCAAGTGAATGCCGGTAGCTCGAGCAAGCTGCGCAAGACGGCAGATGGAGGTTTCGATCTCCGGACCCTGTTGCATCATCAAGTCCGCGAGTTCATCGACGATTAGAACGATATACGGAATTTTTTCAGACTCCGGCACTTTCTCGTTGTAGCCGTCGATGTTTCGAGTTCCAAGCGCTGCAAACAGATCGTATCGGCGATCCATCTCTTTAATTGCCGCCCTGAAGATTCCAGCCGCTAGCTTTACATCCTTGACCACAGGGTGCATCAGGTGAGGAATGCCTTCCCACAAGCTCAATTCGACTCGTTTCGGGTCGATCATCAACATCTTGACTTCGCGCGGCGTCATCCTATAGACGAGGCTGGCGATGAGGACATTGAGGCAAACTGACTTTCCGCTGTTGGTAGACCCTCCTATCAAAAGGTGCGGCATTCTGGTCAGATCCGCGTATTTGTATTGCCCTGCTACGTCTTTTCCAAGCACGACGCCAAGTTTCATGTTTCCGTTTCGGAACTCGTCGGTCTCCAGACACTCCCGCAGCCCGACAAGGACCGCCTGTGCATTCGGCACTTCCAATCCGATGGCGGCTTTTCCAGGAATGGGCGCTTCCACTCTCACGTCGATAGCGGCGAGGCTCATCGCAAGGTTGTCCGCAAGGCTGACGATTTTGTTGACTTTGATTCCGGGTGCGAGTTGAATCTCATATCGCGTGACGGTCGGCCCGCTAGCAACCTCTAGAACGGAAGCCTCGATATTGAACTCGGCGAGCGTTTTCTCAATGGTTCTGACTCGCTCAGTGAGTTCTTTTTCCGAACGTTTGGAGGTGGCGGGAGCAACCTCTTTCAATAGTTTGAGAGGGGGCAAAGCGAAGAGCGGAAGACTGGTTTGGGAAATTCCATTCTTCCCGTTTCCATTTGCGGACATTGAGAGGGTGGGGGTCAAGTTGCCGTTGGATGTTGATTTTTCGCTTGAGCCGTTCAAAGGAATGCGCGTCGAGCCTCGTTTCGGGGAGGTTTGAGAGTCGACTTCGTCGTTGGACGATCCTGCGTTTTTACCCTTGCGATTCAGGTTCGATAGGCTGTATGGGTCTGCGGCTCCCTCGTTGTCCGCGTCAAAAGGGTCGTCCTCGTGCGAGTTTTGTCGGATCGACTCGACCAGTTTCGCCCCTTTAGTTCCGGGAATAGCGGTCTTGCGCACATTTGTCCGCACTGTTTCATCTTCGCTTTCAATCTCCTCATCCACCGGATGTTCCAGGCTAAAGCCTAGTTGCTGAACGAACTTCGCCCAGCCCTGACCTTTTTCATAGGCGTGTTGGGCGATCTCTATAAGCGGTCGATCAAAGATGAGAATGACGGAGATGAGCGAGAGCAGGAAGAGCAACATATAGCTCAAAATTAGCCCGATTCCCGATTTTAAAGTGTGGGCAAGGAGTCCGCCGATCATGCCTCCGCCCTGTTCAAGTTCTTCTTTGCTCATCGTGAACGAGATTAATTTGTCGTTGCCGTGTAGCACCCACAAGTGCCGAAGCGTGACGAAAACGAAAAACTGAATGACGAATCCCCAGGTAGTGTGCGTGAAGGAGAAAGGCTGATTGATGAGGAGGAGCGTACCTGCGAAGAGCAGCAGCAATGGAATAATCCAGGAACCCCAACCGGCAAGAGCGAAAAGGACGTTGTGGATGGTTCGCGGGACGATCTCTTCACCTGTCCAAAAGAGACAGAGTCCGGTGGCGACGCCAAGAAAGAACAGGACGAGACCGGTTATCTCTCTTGTTTTCTGATCTAGATTGTCGGGTGAAGCCGGTTGCGCCATCGACTGAGATGCCCTTTTCGCCATTTTGATAATAGAACCTCCAAATAATGCTTGAATTATAGCAGAAATTTGTCACCGGGTCAAGCGTTAATTATTTTTAGAGGTTTAACTAAATTCTTGTTTCGAATGAATTTCTCGTAGTGAAGATTCGTAAAGATAATGCATGGATTGCGCGGCTGAGGAATAGCCTCGCTAAATTTTGAGAACTTGATGAATACGTATGAAATGTTGGAGGTGTAATTGTTTCCGACAAGGCTACCTCCGAAGTCGCACAAACTTAGCGGCTCTGCCAGTCGCCATTATCAGCAACAATACGTTACATTTTGATGATCCAAAGACACCACCTCGCTAGTATGCTAGCGAGGTGGTGTCTACGCAATCGACTTCTATGCATGTAATCGCCCTATTTCATCGTGATGCTGCCGGAACC
>JAYVOT010000429.1:0-1857 GCA_043757795.1 Chthonomonadaceae bacterium
TAAACATCCTGATGATCTCGACGATGACAGGCAATCCCAACGTCAGAATGAGAATGAGAATCGCCATCGCCGCCGTCGCATGAATGGGACGGCGGCGAAACCAGTTCCGGCGCATGTCGTTGATGAAGACCGGATTCAGGGTCATTTCACGGTTACCTTCGTTTCGGCAGTCTCGGCGCGTATCTGCGGGGAGTACATCGCCTGCACGAGAGCCGGCATGACATGATAGCTTCCGGGAGTCGTCGCGTGCAGATTGTACTCGAGGACGTGTTTTCCCTTGCCCAGCTTGCGTGCAAAGAAGGCGATACGGTCATCGCGCACGTCCACGGAAGACCACCAGAAAGTCCAGTCGCCGTTTTCCTCCGCATCGCCTCGTTCATTCACCTCGCAACCGGCGGGAAAAGGATCCTCGATCAGCACGTACTCTATCTCGCGCGGCGCTTCAATCGTCAATCGCACTCTGATTTTGTCGCTCCCTATCAGTTGATTGTTCGTCGGCTCGGTTTGAAGCGTCCAGGTGTCTTTGCCGGAGGATTTCGAGACGAGTCGCAGATATTCTCGCTTCACTTTCACTTCGGCGGAGAACTCCGCAGGCGCGTCCTCTACCGCTTCCATCTGCTTCATCTGAACCGAGTAGAAGATCGGACTGTCGCCGTTCGCTCTTTCAATCGTCACGTCGTTCTTGTCCGGTCGCAACGCGGAGGCCGGAACGCGAACGACGATCTCCGGCTCCTTCAAAGTCTCCGGGGTCAGCGCGACGGTTTTGTACAGCGCGCCGTTGAGCCGGATGTTCACGTTGCCGGACATCGTCGTGATCGCGTGCGTCTTCAAATAGTCGCAGAACGCCGACAACACGAGCGAGGTGTCGCGAGTGCTGACCCAGCAATTTCCGGTTCGTTGCCCCATCATCCAGGCGAGCGTCGAGTCTGCGTTCACGTTCGAGTTCGATCCGACAGGCGCGGGAGTCGCGAGAATCGCCCTCATGCAGACCGCCGTTTCGCCCGTTTCGCTCCAGTCCCAATTCAGCGGATCGCTCTTTTTCCAGTGAGTCGAGCCGTCTTTGCAGATCGCTCTGCGATACAGTTCGGCGACAACGGAGGGATCGGGTTTGCCGAGGAGTTTGTCCAGCAAAACGAGATAGCCGAGAGCCTCCGTGCGATAACGAATCAGCGCGATCGGGCGAGCGCGTTCCGCAGTCGCCGTCGCGATATCCCCTGCAAGCGCAAGCGAGTAGAGAAGCGACGCCCGGTCGCTCAGATCGGTCTGCACGTCTTTCGACATTTTCGCCGCCGCCGAAAGTCCCTTTTTGAGCATCTCCGCATTGACGGAGTAGCCCTCGCCTCTGGCGGTCGCGAGTCCGTAGAGCACATAGCTCGTCATCCACGGATCGTCTTTGTCGTGCTCCCACCAACCCCACGCGCCGCTCTCGTGCTGAAACTTCGCGAGGCGTTGCAATCCCGCCTTCGCCATTGTCGGCAACTGATCCGAGTTCGGCAGTTTTGGAAACTGATGCAGTTTCAGGGCGCGTTCCACGAGAATATCGGGCAAGAAGCGGCTCATGGTCTGCTCGGTGCAACCGTAGGGAAACCCAATGAGATACTCGGTTGCGCCCAGAAGTGAAGTCGCCGCGTTGGGAGTCAGCCGGATCGTCATTCGACTCAGTTCGGGAATCGCGTTTGGAGAGAGGCGCACGACCTCCGTCTCCGGGCGTCCCGCTTTCACGCTTCCGGAAAAACCCTGCGCTTTCTCCCTTGCGTGCGCTCGGATCGGCATCGTCGTCTCAAGGCCGTCCGTGTACTGTCTCTCGACGCTTGTCTTATTCGTCCAGGCTTTCAGGGTCAGCTTCGCCGCCCCGAA